>NZ_LFJT01000069.1:0-34495 GCF_001682645.1 Delftia sp. JD2 | reverse complement strand
CGGCTGCGGTTGTAGTCCAGCCCCACGATGAGTTCATGCTGCAGGCCGGCCGCCGCGAATTGGCCCGACAGGCTGGTGTCCACGGTGTAGACGCCACCCTTGCCATCGCGCGAATCGATCTCCCGGTTGGTGATGGAGCCGTCGATCAGCGGCCCGTAGCGGAACATGTACTGCTCGTGGTTGCGCGCGTGCAGGTAGCGGAAGTTCTGCCGCAGCGTCCAGCCGTTGTCGAATTGATGGCGTGCGTCGTAGCCCAGCGATGCGACCTCGGTCTCTTCGCGGTCGAAGCCCGGCTCTCCCAGGAAGCGGTTCAGGGGCAGCCGGCCATTGGGGTTGCGCCCGTTGAGCGCATCCCACTGCACGTTGGTGGACATCATGGCGTGGTTCTTCTGGTAGAAGCCGCGCAGCGTGACGCTGGTGCGCGCGTCCGGCGCCCAGGTCAGGCTGGGCGCCAGGTAGACGCGGTCATCACGCATGAAGTCGATCTGCTGGTCGGCCGCCCTGGCCAGCCCCACCAGGCGGTAGCTCACCGTGCCATCGTCACCCACCGGCCCTCCGAGGTCGAAGGCCGCCTGCCGGCGAGCATGGCTGCCCACGGACAACTCCATGCCGCGCACCGCATCGGCCGAAGGCCGCTTGGACACGAAGTTCACGATGCCGCCCGGCGAGTTCTGCCCATACAGCACCGAGGCCGGCCCCTTGAGGACCTCCATGCGCTCGGCCCCGTAAGGCTCCATGCCGAAAAAGCCCAGCGTGCCCAGCGGCATGAGGCGCAGCCCGTCCAGGTAGAAATTGCCCGAGAACTGGCTGAAGCCGCGCACCGACAGACTGTCGTCCGCAGGATTTGCCCCACCCGTGTTGGTGCGCACGCCGGCCGTGTACTGCACGGCGTCGTTGAGCGTGCGCACGCCCTGGTCGTCCATGCGGTCACGCGTGATGACGGACACCGATTGCGCCACCTCCAGAATCGACGCATCGGTCTTGGTGGCCGTGCTGGCCCGGCGCGCCACATACCCGCTGGTGCTGCCCCAGGGGCTTTCTGCCGGGGCCGCGGCGGTCACCCTGACCTCACCCAGCACGGTCGATGCCTGGGTGGCCTCGGGCACCGCACGCAGCACAAAACCGCCCTCCCCCGCCGCCTGCGCCTGCAGGTCGGTGCCGGCCAGCAGCCGGTCCAGCGCCTCGCGCACCGTGAGGCGGCCCTGCACGCCCTGGGTGCGCCGGCCCTGCACCAGGGCGGGCGGCGCACTGATGCTCACGCCTGCGTCAGCGGCAAACGCCGTGAGCGCGGCGGCCAGCGGGCCTGCCGGCACCTGGAACGGACGCTGCACCGCGCTGGCAGCCGCCGCACCGGCCTGGGCCAGCGCAGCGCGCGGCAAGGCGGCGCCTGCCACCAGGCCCGCTGCCATGAGCACGGCGAGGCCTGTCCGGGACAGTGGAAAGAGCAAGGGGGAGGGAGTGCGCGCCACGCTGCGCATGCCGGGCCGGAGAGCCATGGTCTGTTTTTCCTTCGGAAGTCGTTCGATGAAATCGGTTGCCATCGAACAGGACACGGCCTGCCGCAGAAAGGGGCCAGATTCCGGAAGAAATTTCAAGCCGGTGGTGCACCGCGCGCCGCCACCGTCACCCAGTAGCGCGTGCGGTAGTGGACCTGCACGGGCAGCAGGTGCACGAGGTTGGCGAGCACGGCGTCCGTGCCGGTATCGGCATCGCCCAGTTGAAAGGCGCCGGTGACGCGCAAATCCGCCACAGACGGATCGCAGTGCAGCCAGCCGGAGCGGTAGCGCGACAGCTCGGCCACAAAGTCGGCCAACCGCATGTTGTCTGCGGCCAGCAGGCCGCGCGCCCATTGGGCGGCGCTGGCGTCCGCAGGCTCGGCACGGCCTATGCCCATGGCGTCAAACCAAAGTTGCTGGCCTGCCTGCAGCTGCTGCGCGGCGCCGCCACGGGTGGTGATCTGCACGGCACCCTGCAGCACGGCCACCTCGCTGCGCTCCCGGACACTGCGCACGACAAAGCGCGTGCCTAGGGCGCGCACCCTGCCCTGCCCTGTGGTGACCACGAAGGGCCGATGCCGGGACTGCGGGTCGGGCGCGGTCTCTATGAAGACGGCGCCCTCACTCAGGTGGACACGGCGCAGCGCCTCATCAAACAACACATCGACGGCACTGCCCGTATCGAGCACGATGCGGCTGCCATCGGCCAGCGTCCATTCGCGGCGCTCGCCCGTGGCCGTCGCATGGGTGGAGGTCCACTGCATCCAGGGCGTGGCGCGCCAGGCCAGCCAGCCCACGGGGGCGGCCGTGATCAGCAGGGCCAGCGCGCGCACGGTATCGCGGCGGCCCATGGCGCCCAGGCGGCGCTGCTTGCGGCCCAGGGCCGGTGCCCCCAGTGCGGGCGGCAGGCTGCCCGCGCGCTGGCTCACGGCCAGGGCGCGCAGCCAGGCCTGCGCATGGACATCGGCACGGGTGCGCCAGGCCTCGAAGGCGCGGTGGTCGGCCTCGCTGGCCTCGCCCGAGTGCAGCAGCACAAACCATTCGGCGGCCTGCAAGGCGATTTCGCGCGACAGCGGCGCTGCGGCCTGGGAGTCCACGGCGTTCATGCCGACAGCAGAATGCACTCGGCCATGGCCTGGGCCATGTAGCGCTTGACCGAACGCAGGCCCATGCCCAGTTGCTCGGCAATGGCCGCATAGGTCAGCCCCTCGACCTGGGACAGGATGAAGACCGCGCGCACCTTGGGCGGCAGGCCGTCGAGCATGGCGTCGACCTCCTGCAGCGCCTGCAGGATGAGCAATTGCTGCTCGGGCGACGGCGCCTGCGGCGCTGGCAGCGCGGCCAGGGCCTGCAGCCAGGCCTGCTCCAGCGACTGGCGGCGCAGATGGTTGATCAGCAGGCGCCGCGCCACCGTGGCCAAGTAGGCGCGTGGCTCGCGCAGGGCGGGCAAGTCGCCCGCAGGCGCGGTGAGCAGGCGGATGAAGGTGTCCTGCGCCAGGTCGGCCGCGTCGCAGGCATTGCCAAGTCGGCGGCGCAGCCAGCCCTGCAGCCAGCCATGGTGGCCGGCATAGAGGGCGGAGATTTCGCGGTGCAAGGGGCTGGAGGCTGGGGCGGATGGCATGGTAGGACCCGATGGCTTGAAGGCGGGATGCACCATCAAACAAGAATCATTCTCAAATCATTGTAACCAGCGGCAGCACTTGCCTAAGAGTGCCATCAGGCGGACCATCCAAGGGCGAACAGAGGGAGCAAGTGCGATCAGGTGTGGCTGGACATCCAGCTGCTGCGCCGGATCGGTATCATTTGGAAACAATCATCATCAGCTCAGCATCCATCAGGAGAGCGAACCATGTTCGAAACGCGGGTAGCAGGCACGGCAGGGCAGCAGGCGCTGTGGAGCACGCTGGACAAGGCCATGGCGCTGGCGGAGTTCACGCCCGAAGGCCGGCTGATGCGCGCCAACGCCAATTACGAAGCCATTCTTGGCTACCCCACCTCGGGCGCCGAGGGCCTGCTGCACAGTGACCTGTGCACCCAGGCACATGCCGATCCCGACGCCTACGGCCGGTGGCGCCAGCGCTGGGGCGGGGGCGAGACGATTTCGCGCGTGGGCGAACACCGCCGCCGCGACGGCAGCACCTGCTGGCTGGAGGCCACCTATGCCCCCGTGCTGGATACCCAGGGCGCGCTCAGCCATGTGCTGTGCATTGCCACCGACATCACGGCCCGGGTGCAGGCCGACCGCAGACGGCAGGAGCATTTGCGGCGCCTGTCCCTGGTGGCCGATGCCACCGATGCGGCCGTGGTGATCGCCGACGGCAACTGGACCATCTCCTATGTCAACGCAGGCTTCACCCGCATGTTCGGCTGGAGCAGCGAAGAGGTCGTGGGCCGTGCGCCCATCGCCCTGCTGGTGCCCCATGCCTCGCCCGAATTCACGGCCGCCTACCGCGCCGAACTGGACGCAGGCAAGCCGGTGTACCGCGAGGAAATCCTCGTCGGCAAGGACGGCGAGCGGTATTGGGTCAGCGCCCAGGCCAATCCCGTCATGGGTCCCGACGGCCGCCTCCACACCACGGTGACCGTGATCACCGACATCACCGAGGCCAAGATGCACGAGGTGCTGCAGCGGCGCGCCCTGGAGGCCATGGCGCGCGACCAGCCGCTGACCGAGGTGCTGGACCTGGTCTGCCGCGAGGTGGAGCGCATTGCGCCCGACATTGCGGTCTCGGTGCTGGAAGTCGATGACCAGAACCGCCTGCATCCGCTGGCCGCGCCCAGCCTGCCGGCCTCCTATTCGGCGGCGCTGGACGGCGTGCCCATCGGCCCCAATGTCGGCTCCTGCGGCGCGGCGGCCTTCCACAACCGGCCCGTGCTGGTGGGCGACATCGCCACCGATCCGTTGTGGGCCGACTTCAAGCACCTCATCCTGCCGCTGGGGTATACGGCCTGCTGGTCCACGCCCATCTGCGGGCTGCAGGGCGGCGTGGCCGGCACCTTTGCCTTCTACTACCGCCATTTCGACCGGCCCGGCCCCGATCCCTTCCACCAGCGGCTGGTGGAGGCCTGCACCGACCTGTGCGCGCTGGCGCTGGAGCGCGAGCAGGCACGCCGCCGCATCCGGCAGCTGGCCTTCTACGACGGGCTGACCACCCTGCCCAACCGCAGCCTGCTGCTGGCCCAGGCCGAGCAGGCGCTGTCCGTGGCTTCGCACGAGGGCCACGAGCTGGCCGTGGTCTTCATCGACCTGGACCGCTTCAAGCAGGTCAACGACTCGCTGGGCCACCCGGCCGGCGACAGGCTGCTGTGCAGCGTGGCCCAGCGCATCCAGGCGGAGCTGCGCACGGGCGACATTGCCGGGCGCCTGTCGGGCGATGAATTCGTCATCGTGCTGCCACACTGCGGCGGTGCGCAGGCGGCCGAGGTGATAGAGCGGCTGCAGTCGGCACTTGGCGAGCCCTGCATGATCGACGACGTGTCCCTGGCCAGCACGGCCAGTTGCGGCATTGCCGTGTTTCCCGCCGACGGGCGCGACATGGAGACCCTGCTGCACCGCGCCGACATGGCCATGTACCAGGCCAAATCGGGCGGGCGCGGGCTCTACAGCTTCTTCAGCCCCGAGATGAACCGCTTGGCCCAGGAACGCCTGGTGCTGGAGACGGCGCTGCGCGACGCCCTGCGCAGCGGCGGCCTGCGCCTGCACTACCAGCCTCAGCTCGACCTGAAGGACGGGCGCCTCTACGGCGTGGAGGCCCTGGCGCGCTGGAGCCATGCGGAATTCGGCGAGATCTCGCCCGCACGCTTCATTCCGCTGGCCGAGGAATGCGGCCTGATCGGCGAACTGGGAACCTGGGCACTGCGCGAGGCCTGCCGCCAGCTGGGCGAGTGGCGCAGCCGGGGCATTGACGTGCCGGCCATGTCGGTCAACCTCTCGCCCACGAGCTTTCACAACCTGGACCTGCCGCGCATGATTGCCGACACGCTGGAGCACAACGCGCTCAAGCCGCAGGACCTCACGCTGGAGATCACCGAAAGCCTGCTGCTGGACACCAACCCGGGCACCATGCGCACGCTGCAGGCCGTGCATTCCCAGGGCGTGCGCCTGTCCATGGACGACTTCGGCACGGGCTACTCCAGCCTCAGCTACCTGCGCCGCCTGCCCGTCAGCGAGCTCAAGCTGGACCGCAGCTTCGTGGCCGACCTGGAAAACGACGAAGCCGCCCAGGCCCTGAGCAACGCCATCCTGGGCATAGGCCGCAGCCTGCACCTGACCGTGGTGGCCGAGGGAGTGGAGACGGCGGCGCAGAACACCATCCTGCGCGAACAGGGCTATCCGGTCGCGCAGGGCTATCTGTTCTCGCGCCCGCTGCCGGCAGCGGATCTGGAGCGGTGGCTGCAGGCATCGAGCCTGCAAGCCGGCGTGGCGACGGACGTGTGAACGGGCATGCGAACGGACCAGGCCATGCGCGCGGAGAACTTGGCCGGCAAAAGTAACAATCCGCAATAAATATTCGGACTGGACCTATTTTTCCCTAAGCCTCGCCGGCAAGTGACCGATAACTGCGGCATGGCGGGGCCGAGTGTCGGCCCCGCTGATCGCCACCGATCGCCACCGCATCCCCCCTCGATTCGCAGCCACCGCCGCTCACCCGCTTTCGCTTCTCGCCGTACGGCACTCCCCACCATGATGTTTTTCCGCAATCTGAAGCTGGCCCACAAGCTGCTGGCCTCTTTCATCGCCCTGCTGCTGCTGACCGCCGGCCTGGGCCTGTTCTCCGTGGTCCAGCTGGACCGTGTCAACCGCACGGCCACCGACCTGGCGCACCACTGGATGCCCGCCGAGCGCGTGATCATGGAGATGCGCTACCAGCTGCAGCGCTACCGCTCGCAGACCATGCAGCATGTGCTGGCCACCTCGATGGATGAAATGGCCATCTACGACAAGAGCATGCCGGCGCTGTGGTCCGAGCTGCTCAAGAACCAGCAGGCCTTCGAGCGCTATGCCAACACCGCGCGTGAGCGCGAGCTGATGGCCGGCATCAAGGACGACCTGGGACAGTACGCGCAGCACACGGCAAAGATCGTGGACCTGTCCCACGCCCTGCGCACCGACGAGGCGTCCGAGGTGCTGCGCGGCGATTCGGTCAAGACCAGCCGTGCCATCAACACCAAGCTGGACGAACTGCTCAAGATCAACGCCCAGGGCATCGAGGATGCCAACCAGGCAGGCGACGACATCTTCACCGCCGCGCGCTGGTGGGTGATCGCCCTGCTGGCGGGGGCCGTCCTCTTCGGCCTGGGCATGGCGCTGCTGATCGCCCGCAGCGTGGCACGCCCCCTGCAGCAGGCGGTGAGCCTGGCACAGGCCGTGGCCGCCGGCGACCTGGGCAGCCGCATCGAGGTGCATGGCAAGGACGAGACCGGCCAGCTGCTGCAGGCCCTGCAGCACATGAACGAGAGCCTGCAGCGCATCGTCGGCCAGGTGCGCCAGGGCACGGACTCCATCGCCACGGCCAGCGGCCAGATCGCCTCGGGCAACCAGGACCTGTCGGCCCGCACCGAGGAACAGGCCAGCTCGCTGGAGCAGACCGCCGCCTCCATGGAGGAGCTGACCTCCACCGTCAAGCAAAACGGCGCCAACGCCCAGCAGGCCAACCAGCTGGCCGCCGCCGCCTCCCAGGTCGCCGTGCGCGGCGGCTCGGCCGTGGCCCAGGTGGTGCAGACCATGTCCGCCATCAACGATGCCTCGCGCAAGATCGTGGACATCATCGGCGTCATCGACTCCATCGCCTTCCAGACCAATATCCTGGCGCTGAATGCGGCCGTGGAAGCGGCCCGCGCCGGTGACCAGGGACGCGGCTTTGCCGTCGTCGCCTCGGAAGTGCGCACCCTGGCCCAGCGCTCGGCAGCCGCCGCCAAGGAGATCAAGCAGCTCATCGACGACTCGGTGGGCAAGGTCGAGGAAGGCAGCGCCCAGGTCGACTCGGCCGGCAAGACCATGGAAGAGATCGTGGCCAGCGTGCGCCGCGTGACCGACATCATGGGCGAGATCTCGGCCGCCAGCCATGAGCAGACGGCCGGTATCGAGCAGGTCAACCAGGCCGTCACGCAGATGGACCAGATGACCCAGCAGAACGCCGCACTGGTGGAGGAATCGGCGGCGGCCACCGGCGCCCTGCAGGCCCAGGCCAAGGCGCTGGCCGAAGTGGTCAGCGTGTTCAAGCTCTCGCCGTCCACCGGCATGCTGGGCAACAGCCGTGGCGTCAACCACGCCGCCGCCGTGGCAGCGCCCCGCCACGCGCCGACGGCGCCCCGTCCGCATCTGGCGCCTTCCGCTCCCAAACGCGCGGTGCCCGCACGTGCTTCGGCCGCCCTGCCTTCTGCAACCGGTGTGGCCGGTGCGACCGGTGCGGCCGGTGCAACCCCTGCCCCGGCAGGCGCCGCGCGCCCGGCCCAGCCGGCACAGCCGGCCCGGCCCGCCGTGACGGCATCGGCCAAAGCTAAGGCCAAGGCGGCCAGCACGGCTTCCGACGACGATTGGGAAACCTTCTGAACCAGGTTTTCGCCCGCCCCGCCGGGGGCGGACATGCCTGCCAAGGCCCGACCAGCTCCAGCTGGCCGGGCCTTTTTTCCGGGAGGTCTGCAGCCAGATCACGCCAGGGTCCACGCTGCAACCTGCGCATTGCCATGGCCAAGCCCTTCAAATCTGCCATGATCGGCCGCTGCAAGCCCTTGTTTTGAAAGCCATCGTCACACGGCAGCGCGCCTCCAGGCCCGCGCGGCGGGCGCTTGCCCCGGCACGATGCCCCAGCATGAGAAAATCGGCGATTCGGCCAAGAACACATTCATCAGAAGAACGGAACACATCATGGAAGCAGAACGCATCAACCTCATCGGCAACACCCTCGAAGATCTGTCGCAGCGTGCGGCAGATCTACGGAGGTATCTTTGACTACGATGCAAAGTACGAACGACTGCGCACGGTAAACGCCTCGCTGGAAGATCCCAGCGTCTGGAACGACCCCAAGAAGGCCCAGGAGCTGGGCAAGGAAAAGAAGCTGCTCGACGGCGTCGTGCTGACGCTGCAAAAGCTGACCACCGAGCTGGCCGACAACGCCGAGCTGTTCGAGATGAGCAAGGAAGAAGGCGATGAGACCGGCCTGCTCACCATCGAGGGCGAGACCGCCAAGCTGCAGCCGCTGATCGAGGAGCTGGAGTTCCGCCGCATGTTCGGCAAGGAAGCCGATCCGCTGAACTGCTTCGTGGACATCCAGGCCGGCGCCGGCGGCACCGAAGCCTGCGACTGGGCCGGCATGCTGCTGCGCCAGTACCTGAAGTACGCCGAGCGCAAGGGCTTCAAGGCCACGGTCGAGGAAGAGACGCCGGGCGACATCGCCGGCATCAAGAGCGCGACCATCCACATCGAAGGCGAGTACGCCTACGGCCTGCTGCGCACCGAAACCGGCGTGCACCGCCTGGTGCGCAAGTCGCCGTTCGACAGTTCGGGCGGCCGCCACACCAGCTTTGCCTCGCTGTTCGTCTATCCCGAGATCGACGACTCGATCCAGATCGAGATCAACCCCTCGGACGTGCGCACCGACACCTACCGCGCATCGGGCGCGGGCGGCCAGCACATCAACAAGACCGACTCGGCCGTGCGCCTGACGCACATGCCCACCGGCATCGTCGTGCAATGCCAGGACGGCCGCAGCCAGCACAGCAACCGCGACGTGGCATGGCAGCGCCTGCGCTCCAAGCTCTACGAGCACGAGATGCAAAAGCGCATGGTGGAGCAGCAAAAGCTGGAGGACACCAAGACCGATGTGGGCTGGGGCCACCAGATCCGCTCGTACGTGCTGGACAACAGCCGCATCAAGGATTTGCGCACCAACGTCGAAATCTCGGCCACCCAGAAGGTGCTGGACGGCGACCTCGACGCTTTCATCGAAGCCTCGCTCAAGCAAGGCCTCTGATTTCAAGCCCCTGGGCGGCACCGGCCGCACAGGGGCTTGGACTCTGTCCCCTGATATTGGCATAGGAAGGAATCTGTATGCTGCAACTGCGTGACGGGCAGGCCCCTGCCACCGCCATCCACCGCGCCGACTACCAGGCTCCTGCCTGGTGGATCGACACCGTGGACCTGACCTTCGATCTCGATCCGGCCAAGACCCGCGTGCTCAACAAGATGCGCGTGCGCCGCAACACCGAGGTGCCGGCGCAGCCGCTGCGCCTGGACGGTGATGAACTGAACCTTGCGCGCGTGCTGGTCAACGGCGGCGGCACCTCGTTCAAGATGGACGGCGACCAGCTCGTGCTGGAGAACCTGCCCGAGGGCGGCGACCCCGTCGATCTGGAAATCTTCACCACCTGCGCGCCCGCCAAGAACACCAAGCTCATGGGCCTGTATGTGAGCCAGGGCACGTTCTTCACCCAGTGCGAGGCCGAGGGTTTCCGCCGCATCACCTATTTCCTGGACCGTCCCGATGTGATGGCCATGTATACCGTGACGCTGCGCGCCGACAAGACCGCGTACCCGGTGCTGCTGTCCAACGGCAACCTGGTCGAGCAAGGCGCGCTGGAAGACGGCCGCCACTTCGCCAAGTGGGCCGACCCGCACAGAAAGCCCAGCTACCTGTTCGCCCTGGTGGCCGGCAATCTGGTTGCGCGCGAGCAAAAGATCAAGAGCCGCGCAGGCCGCGACCACCTGCTGCAGGTCTTCGTGCGCCCCGGCGATCTGGAGAAGACCGAGCACGCCATGAACTCCCTCATGGCCAGCGTGGCCTGGGACGAGGCCCGCTTCGGCCTGTCCCTGGACCTGGACCGCTTCATGATCGTCGCCACCAGCGACTTCAACATGGGCGCCATGGAGAACAAGGGCCTGAACGTCTTCAATACCAAGTACGTCCTGGCCAGCCAGTCCACGGCCACCGACATCGACTACGCCAACATCGAGTCCGTCGTCGGCCACGAGTACTTCCACAACTGGACCGGCAACCGCGTCACCTGCCGCGACTGGTTCCAGCTGTCGCTCAAGGAAGGCCTGACCGTCTTCCGCGACCAGGAATTCAGCATGGACATGGCGGGCAGCCCCTCGGCACGCGCCGTCAAGCGCATCGAGGACGTGCGCGTGCTGCGCACCGCCCAGTTCCCCGAAGATGCGGGCCCCATGGCCCACCCGGTGCGGCCCGACAGCTACATCGAGATCAACAACTTCTACACCGTCACCATCTACGAAAAGGGTGCCGAGGTCGTGCGCATGCAGCACAACCTGGTGGGCCGCGAAGGCTTTGCCAAGGGCATGAAGCTGTATTTCGAGCGCCATGACGGCCACGCCGTCACCTGCGACGACTTCGCCCAGGCCATGGCCGACGCCAACCCCGGCAGCGAGCTGGCCCAGCGCCTGGACCAGTTCAAGCGCTGGTACAGCCAGGCCGGCACGCCCCAGCTGCACGCCGAAGGCAGCTATGACGCCGCCGCCCGCACCTACACGCTGACCCTGAGCCAAAGCTGCGCGCCCACGCCGGGCCAGGCAGAGAAGCTGCCCTTCGTCATCCCCGTGCAGATGGGCCTGCTGGGCCAGGACGGCCGCGCGCTGACCCTGCGCCTGCAGGGCGAGGACCAGGCGGCAGCGGGCGACAGCCGCCTGCTGGTGCTGTCCGAGCCCAGCCACAGCTTCGTCTTCACCGACGTGGACCAGGAGCCCGTGCCCTCGCTGCTGCGCGGCTTCAGCGCCCCCGTGGTGCTGCAGCACAGCGACAGCGATGCCGCCTTGTTGACCCTGCTGGCCCATGACAGCGACGCCTTCAACCGCTGGGAAGCCGGCCAGCGCCTGGGCCTGCGCATCGCGCTGCAGGCCATTGGCGACACCTCCATCACGGCAGATGCCGGCGGCCAGATCACGGCCGCACTGCTGCCGGCCTCCTTCATCGAGGCCATGCGCGGCGTGCTGCGCCATCCCCAGCTGGATGCGGCCTTCAAGGAGCTGATGCTGGCCCTTCCCGGCGAAAGCTACATCGCCGAGCAACTGGCCGTGGTCGATCCGCAGCGCGTGCACGCCGTGCGTGAAGCCATGCGCCAGCAACTGGCGACCGAGCTGCAGGCCGACTGGCAGCAGGCCTGGCAAGAGCACAGCGACACCGGCGCCTACCGCCCCGACCCCGTCAGCTCCGGCCGCCGTGCGCTGGCAGGCCTGGCCCTGTCCATGCTGTGCCTGGCTGCACGCGCCTCGGGCGACAGCGTCTGGCCCGGCAAGGCGCTGCAGCGCTTCAAGGACGCGGGCAACATGACCGACCGCATGAGCGCCCTGACGGCCCTGGTGCAAAGCGGCCACCCGCTGGCAGCCCAGGCCCTGGCGCGCTTTCACAAGCTGTTCCAGCACGATGCATTGGTGCTGGACAAGTGGTTCGCGCTGCAGGGCGGCGCCTGCGACCGTGGCGGCAACGTGCTGCCGGCCGTCAAGCAGCTGATGAAGCACCCCGACTTCCAGATCAAGAACCCCAACCGCGCGCGCAGCCTGATCTTCAGCTACTGCAGCGCCAACCCCGGCGCCTTCCACCGCGCCGACGCGGCGGGCTATGTGTTCTGGAGCGAGCGCGTCATCGAGCTGGATGCCATCAACCCCCAGGTCGCCGCCCGCCTGGCGCGCGCCCTGGACCGCTGGAGCAAGCTGGCCGAGCCCTACCGCACGGCCGCACGCGAGGCCGTCGCCCGCGTGGCGGCCCGCGCTGAACTCAGCAACGACGTGCGTGAAGTCGTCACCCGCGCCCTCGCGGATTGACCCAAGGCGCGGCCCAGGCCGCGCCTCCCGGATTTTTAGGAGTTGAACCCATGAAGAAAAACGTCAGCCTGACCCGCTACCTGGTCGAGCAGCAACGCGTGGACGGCCTCATCCCCGGCCAGCTGCGCCTGCTGCTGGAAGTCGTGGCCCGTGCCTGCAAGCGCATCAGCCAATCCGTCAACAAGGGCGCCATCGGCGACGTGCTGGGCACGGCCGGCAGCGAGAACGTGCAGGGCGAAGTCCAGAAGAAGCTGGACATCATCGCCAACGAGGTGCTGATCGAGGCCAACGAATGGGGCGGCCACCTGGCAGCCATGGCCTCCGAGGAAATGGAAGGCATCTACCTGGTGCCCAACCGCTACCCGCACGGCGAATACCTGCTGATGTTCGATCCGCTGGACGGCTCGTCCAACATCGACGTCAACGTCTCCATCGGCACCATCTTCAGCGTGCTCAAGAAGCCCGAAGGCCACCCCGGCGTGACCGAGCAGGACTTCATGCAGCCCGGCACCCAGCAAGTCGCGGCCGGCTACTGCATCTACGGCCCGCAGACCACCCTCGTGCTGACCGTGGGCGACGGCGTATCCATGTTCACGCTGGACCGCGAGCAAGGCTCCTTCGTGCTGGTGCAGGAAAACATCCGCATCCCCGAAGACACCAAGGAATTCGCCATCAACATGTCCAACATGCGCCACTGGGACACCCCCGTCAAGCGCTACGTGGACGAATGCTTGGCCGGCGTGGAAGGCCCGCGCGGCAAGGACTTCAACATGCGCTGGATCGCCTCCATGGTGGCCGACGTGCACCGCATCATGACCCGCGGCGGCATCTTCATGTACCCCTGGGACCGCCGCGAGCCCAACAAGCCCGGCAAGCTGCGCCTGATGTACGAAGCCAACCCCATGTCCTGGCTTATAGAGCAGGCCGGCGGCGCCGCCACCAACGGCAAGCAGCGCATCCTCGACATCCAGCCCACCCAGCTGCACGAACGTGTGAGCGTCATCCTCGGCTCGAAGAACGAAGTCGAAAAAGTGACGCAGTACCATTCCGAGGCATGAATTTGCCGTTATAATTTTTGTCTGTCGCCGGTGTAGCTCAGTTGGTAGAGCAGCTCATTCGTAATGAGAAGGTCGAGGGTTCGATTCCTTTCTCCGGCACCAAACAAGAAGCCCCTGGTTCGCAAGAGCCAGGGGCTTTTTTCATGCTGCCGCGGGCAATCCCCCTGCCTCCTGCCGGTAGGAGCGCTGCCAGCCCTCTGTCGCGCAACGGCTCGCAGGCAGGGCCGGCCTCTGCCATGGCCTCGGGTCGCAGCCGGGACCCGCCATTCGCTGCCTGCGCCGCCTGCAGCCCATTCGGGCGACATACACGCAGCGGTCCTGCTTCCAACCTCCATCACACGTGACCTGCCGGCGCCGGACGGAAAAAGGGCTGCGGGCCCGTGCACGCACAGGAACGCTCGGCAGCCGATATGAACTTGATGCCGGCGACGGAGCGTCCCATACAAATACCTATTTCCAGTGATATACCACTTTCCGTGCGTCTCCTATGATCGCGGCTTCCTCTCATTTCAGCGATATTCATTGGAGCAAGTGGTATTAATGAAAATGAAAAACCATTTCAACCAGAATCTCACTTGCGTGAATAGTCGATAAGCGTTTTCAGGAAAAGCTATTGAAAACACCTTCTTGAGACAAATAAATAGCCAACAACCATCGCCAATGGCTATTGACACTCCCCACTCCCCTGACAGGACGCCACGACACATATTCCCAGGGGAGACGGATGCGTTCGCATTGCGAAGAAACGAATGGTGCCGTCAGTAATTTTTCTTGAAATTTCTTAACAATTCGTAGATATTCGCCCTGTCCGATTGACCCGTCTTTCGTTTTCCCGCTTTCCCACCCAAGCCATGCCATTTTCCGGCCATACCCCACCGCCCGACGTACATGCACAACCGTTCTGCATTACAAGGCAAGACAGGGAAAATCTGCACGGACACAGGGCATGCGCCATATGGCTCACCGGTCTTTCCGGATCTGGTAAATCGACAATCGCGAATGCGCTGCAGGCCCGCCTGCATGCCGCCGGCAGACGCACCTATGTGCTTGATGGCGACAACATCCGCCAGGGCCTGAACCGCGACCTGGGTTTCTCCAACGAAGACCGTGCAGAGAACATCCGCAGGGTTTCAGAGGTCGCACGGCTGTTCGTGGATGCGGGAACCATCGTGATCGCCGCCTTCATCTCCCCTTTCCGGGCCGAGCGCGATGCTGCGCGGGCCTTGTTCGACAAGGGCGACTTCTTCGAGATCTTCGTGGATGTTCCCCTGTCCGTCGCCGAGCAGCGCGACCCCAAGGGCCTGTACATGAAAGCGCGCCGCGGCGAGCTGCGCCAGTTCACCGGCATCGACTCTCCATACGAGGCGCCCCCTGCTCCGGACCTGGCCTTGGCCACGCACCAGCTCAGCATCGCTGCCTGCGTCTCGCGCATACAGGCGCTGCTGCAGATGGAGCAGGCGGCCGAGCCAGGCCCGGCAGCATGTGGCGTGGTGCCGCTGGTGGACTCACCCCTGCCGCTGGCCAAGGCACTGCAATGAATGCCTGGGCCATCCCGTCTTGCACACCTGCCGACGCATGCGCAGACGCACCCCTGTTTGCCCGGCTGGAGGCCGAGGTACGGCTGCAGGGGCTGCGGGACGAGGTCGATGCGCTGCTGTCCTCACACTGGTGTGACCATGTGAACCACCGCGACTACGAAGGTGCATGGCGCGTGGTGCCGCTGCGCTGCCAGCGCCAGCACGTGACGGCACACCCTCTTCTTCAGAGTTTCTCCATCGAGGCGCCTGACGAAGAATGGGACGATCTGCCCTCGCTGCAGCACAGCCCGGCGATGCGCGAGGTGCTGGACCAGTTGCAATGCCCGCTGCGCTCCGTGCGCCTGATGCAGCTGAAGGCCGGCTCATCCATCAAGCCGCATCGCGACCATGGCTTGAGCCTGGAGCATGGCCAGGCGCGACTGCACGTGCCCGTCTACACACACCCCGATGTGCGGTTCATCGTGGAAGGCCTGGAGATCCCCATGGCCCCAGGAGAGCTCTGGTACTTCAATGCCGACGCCACGCATGAAGTGCTGAACCAGAGCACGCAGGACCGCACCCATCTGGTCATCGACTGCATTGCCAACGCCTGGCTGGCCGACCGCATCGGCAAGGGGCAGGCCCATGCATGAGCTGCAGGCAGCCTTTGCAGAACTGATTGCAAGCCCCCAGCAGCAGGCCTTGCTCCAGCAGGCCAGGAGCGTGGAGTCGCTGTTGACCCAGTTGCGCCGGCTGTGGTGTCTTCCCGCCTGGAACGATAACCAGCTCATGCAGGCGCTGGAGCAGGTGAACCAGGCGGCCGCCGTGCCGGCCGCCGCATTGGTGGCCGGCGGCTGGCTGCCCCACAGGTACGAGGCACGCACGCGCAGCATCCAGTGGTGCCTGCCGGACGGGCCCGCCACCGAACCCTTCCATGACGAATACATCGGCCGCTGCCTCCAGCGCCAGCCGCTGAACCAGTTTCTGCGACCGCGCACGCCGCTGGCCACCCTGGCACGGTTGGGCACAGACCTGGGACCGAAACGCCCGGTGCGCCGGCCCGCTGGTTTCATCTTCCATCTCTCGCGCTGTGGCTCTACCCTGGTCTCGGGCTGCCTGTCGGAACTGGACAGCACGATGGTGCTGTCGGAGCCGCCGGTGCTCACCGAGCTTCTGCTGGACCCCACGCTCCGCGCCGAGGAAAAGCGCCAGGCCATCAGCGGCCTGCTGGCCGTGATCGGCACCACCGTACCCGGTCGCCAGGACCTGGTCATCAAGTGGAATGCATGGGACCTCCTGCAATGGGAGCTGCTGCGCGACCTGTACCCGCAGGTCCCCTGCCTGCTGCTGGTGCGCGATCCCGTCGAGATCCTGGCCTCCCACCACCGGCAATGCGGCCGGCACATGTCGGGCGATCCGTCGCTGGCGCGGCTGGCCCCGGTCTTCGATCTCCAGTCGGACCGACAGCCGTTCGTCTCCGTGCTGGACCACCGCATCCGGGTGCTGCAGACATTGATGCAGCGCATGCGCGAGCTGCACGACGGGCATGGCCTGCCCGTGCTGGACTACGGCCGTCTCGGCCCCGAGACCCTGGGACGGATCGCCCACGGCTTCGGGCTCGCCAGCAGCAACGCCGCCCTTGCCCGCATGGCGGCGCGCCTGCGCCAGCATGCGAAGGCGCTGGACCAGCGGTTCGTACCCGACGGCTGTAGCAAGGCGGCCGTGTTCGACGCCCGTGACCGTCATCTCATCGAAAGCCGGCTGGCCGAGCCCTATGCGCACCTGCTGCGACGGGCCGGCTCCTTCGATAGCCTGGAGGTCCTGCATGCTACTTGAAGCATTGCGCCCGCGGGGCCTGAGCGCACGGCCCGCGCAACCCGAGGACCAGGGCCTGCTGCGGGATCTGTTCCTTTGCGCACGCCCGCACCTCCAATCGCTGCCGCTGCCGCAGGCCGCGCTGGCGGCACTGATAGACCAGCAATACGGCTTCCAGCAGGCAGGCCACCAGCGCCGTTTTCCCCACGCCAGCCACCTCGTCGTCCAGGCCGGCGACACACCCATTGGCGCCTTGACACTGCATGACAGCGCGGCAGACCTGCACATCGTGGACATCGTGCTGGCACTGGCCGCGCGCGGCCAGGGACATGGCACGGCGCTGCTGCGCTGGGTACAAGGCAGTGCCGCCGTGCTGGGCCGCCGGGTGACGCTCAGTGTCGATGCCACCAACCTGGCTGCGCAGCGGCTCTACCTGCGCCTGGGCTTCTCCACCTTGAGTGCGGATGCCATCCAGTTCGACATGCAGTGGCAGGCACCGCAGCAGGCCGGCCATGCGCGCACCCCACCCTCCATGACCTCCCCAGAAAGGCAACACACCCCATGACGACACCGTATCTCGGAGAAATCCGCCTGTTCGCCTGGAACAGGATTCCCAAGGGCTGGATGGCTTGCTCAGGGCAGACCCTGGGCATCACCCAGAACCAGGCCCTCTTCAGCCTGCTGGGCGTCACGTACGGCGGCGATGGCGTCACCACCTTCAAGTTGCCAGACCTGCGTGGCCGGGTCTCCATGCACTGGTCCAGCACCGACAGTCCCGCCGTTGCGCTGGGCACAAGCGCAGGCAGCGAACACGTCACCCTGACGGTCTCCAACCTGCCCGGGCACACCCACATGCTGGCAGCCAGCACGGGCGGCGGCGACTCGGCCACCTTCACAGACAACTACATGGCCACGGCCATGGTCACTTCAACGCCACCGGCGGCCACGAATTTCTACGCACCGCCCGGCAATCTGGTGGCCCTGGATCCGGGCTCGGTCTCGCCCACCGGCGGCAACCTGCCCCACGAGAACTGCCAGCCCTCCCTGGTGCTTAACCCCTGCATCGCGGTACAGGGCGTCTACCCCTCGCGCAACTGAAGGCCATACAAGAGAGCAAGACCATGGACAACTTTGTCGGTGAAATACGTCTTTTCGGGGGCAATTTCGCACCCGCAGGCTGGGCGCTGTGCAATGGCGCCATCCTGAGCATCAGTCAATACGACACCTTGTTCGCGCTGATTGGCACCACCTACGGGGGCGACGGCCAGAACACCTTCGCCCTGCCCGACCTGCGTGCCCGCATACCCGTGGGCCAGGGGCAGGGCCCGGGCCTGACCAACCGGGTGATGGGCGAGCAATTCGGCGTCGCGGAGGTGACGCTGCTCCAGAACAATATGCCCGCCCATACCCACGACCTGCGTGCCAGCACCTCGGCCGCCACGGCCTCGCAGCCGGCGCCGGACCTGGTTCCTGCGCAAAACGGCACCGACAATTTCTATCTGCCCAAGCCCGGCAGCGGCGCCCTACCCCAGAGCATGAAGCCGAACAGCGTGACCCTGTCCGGCTCCACCCTGCCGCACAGCAACATCATGCGCAGCACGGCAGTCAACTACATCATCGCGCTCTACGGCGTTTTCCCAAGCAGCAACTGAAGGCCAGGCACATGGACTACTACCTCGGAGAAATCCGCCAATTCGCCTTTTACTTTGCCCCGCGTGGCTGGGCACTGTGCAACGGCCAACTGATGCCCATCCAGCGGTATTCGGCGCTGTTCGCCCTGCTGGGTACCTACTATGGCGGCGATGGCAAGACTACCTTTGGCCTGCCCAACCTGCAGGGCGGCGTGCCCTTGGGGATGGATCCCAACGCCAACTGGCCCATAGGTACCCAAGCGGGATCGGACTCCGTGACGCTGATACAGGGCGAAATGCCCACGCACAACCATGCGGTGATCGGCCTGAACAATGCGGGAACCAAGGCATCCCCGGAAACCGGCTGCTATCTGGGCTTCGACGCACGCGGCGGCTCCGGCGTGGTCCGCTACATGCAGGCCAATGTGGCGGCCCCTTCAACCACGCTGGCGCCCAACACACTCGGTCCCAGCGGCGGCTCCACGGCCCACGAAAACCGGCAACCGTTTCTCGCGCTGAGCTACTGCATCGCGATCTCGGACGGGATTTTCCCGCCACGCAATTGAGTACGGCCGGCGCCATGCCCCGCACACTGCACTTCATCTCCGGCCTGCCGCGCTCGGGCTCCACTCTGCTCGCGGGCATCCTGCGTCAGAACCCCCGCATGCATGCCGCGATGAGCAGTCCCGTGGCGGGGCTGCTCAACAGTATCCTGGAGCAGATGGGCGCCGGCAGCGAGTCCTACCCCTTCTTCAACGAGGCCCGGCGCAAGACCATGTGCCGGGCCTTGATCGACGCCTACTACGCCGACATCCCGCAGCCGGTGATCTTCGACACCAACCGCCAGTGGACGGCACGCCTGCACCAGCTGGCCGAACTGGTGGAGGGTTTCAAGGTGGTCTGCTGCGTGCGCAATCCCGCCTGGGTCATGGACAGCTTCGAACTCATCCATCGCAAGAACCCCTTCGACTACAGCCGCATGTTCAACGCCGCCAGCCGGCAGACGGTGTATTCGCGCTGCGAGACCATGATGTCCGCGGCCGGCGCGGTGGGTGGCGCCTGGACGGCGCTCAAGGAAGCCTACTACGGCCCCTTGTCCGAGCGCCTGCTGCTGGTGGACTATGACCTGCTCACGCAGCATCCCGGGCGCACGCTGGAACTCATTTACCGCTTCCTCGGCGAACCCGCCTTCGCACACGATTTCGACAATGTCGAGTACTCCGAGAACGAGTTCGACCTGAACCTTGGCGTCAAGGGCCTGCACGACGTCCAAAGGAAAGTGGCCTTCAAGGCACGCCGCAGCATTCTTCCTCCCGACCTGTTCGCCAAGTACCAGGACATGGATTTCTGGCAGGACCAGGCGGGAACCGAGGCAGGCATCATCGCCCCGCGCAGGGCAGACACCCAGAAACGACCCATACCGGAGGAGACCCCATGAACCGTGCCCTGCTCAGCGGCCTTTCCTCGCTGCTGTTTCCCTTCGCCGCCCATGCGGCGGCCACACCGGCCGGCGGATACCTGATGCGTGGCGGCTACCAGCCGGGGCGCCATGCGCGCCTGCAGCTCGATGCCTCCAGCCGCGCCTTCGACAGGCCCCACCATGCAAAGCCCCATCGCCCCCCGGCGGCCACGGATGCGGCAGGCCTGGACATCGTTCAGCCTGCGGCCATTTCCGAACTGGTGGTGATCGACGGGGCGGTGGCCGACAAGGCCACCCTGTACCGCGGGCTCAGGCCCGGCGTGGCGGCCGTGGAGATCGATCCATCGCGGCCCGGCCTCCCTCAGCTGGCCGCCGCCCTGAGCAACTACCGCGACCTGGCCGCGGTCCATGTGGTCTCGCACGCCTGGGATGGCGAACTGCAGCTGGGCAGCAGCCGTGTCACCTCCGACAGCGTCCTGCAGCAGCCGTCGGCGCTGGCCGCGTTGCGCCAGGCAGTGCGCGCAGGCGGCGACCTGCTGTTCTACGGCTGCGATCTGGCGGCCGGCGACAAGGGGGCTGCCCTGCTGGACATCGTCCATCGGCAGACGGGGCTCGATGTCGCTGCCTCCAGCAATCCGACCGGCAGCCCGGCCCTGGGAGCGGACTGGACCCTGGAGATCCAGCGCGGCCACATCGACACCCCGGTGGCTTTCTCGGACAAGGCCAGGGCGGACTTCTCCGAGGTGCTGGTCGCAGCCGATGGAACCCGGAATTTCGCAGGATGGTCGGGAGCACTGTCGCCACAACTGAGTACCACCGACTTCCGCCTGACCGCCAGGAACGGCGACGGATCCACTCCCAACGTCGGAATCTATGCAGGAGGGATCTCCTACATGCTGACCAATGCGGCAAACGACAACAGCGGCCACTACCTGTATGTCAAAGCCGACGGCTCCAATACCACGGCCTTCGAGTTGACGGGGCTGAACGCCGGTGAGTATGGTTCGGGCGAATTCACCAATCTGCGTATCGAGGGAACGGTCCACGGCGGCGGAACCATCCAATCGGCCACCGTCAATTCCGCTGGAGCCAGCAGTGAGGCGTTCATGTTCGGCCCCGCACAACTGGCGGCCTTCGCCGGGGTGAAGCTGCAGGGCTTCAAGCTGTACTTTGACTGCGAAGGTTCCTGCGCTGCCAATGAGACGGCCTTCCTGGAGTTCAGAAACTTCACCATCGCCAACGCCATCGACACCCCCCTGGCGCCCACGGTGACCGATGCACGCATCTCGATCTCGGGCGCATCCGGCACCGGTGGCGCCTACAAGATCAATGACATCGTCACCGCCAGCTGGAACAACAGCGCCGGCGGCGACAACAATAGCGGCATCACCGGCGTCACGGTGGACTTCAGCCAGTTCGGCGGGCCTTCAGCGGTCACGGCCACCAATTCCGGCGGCGTCTGGACAGCGGCCTATACCATCGTCGCCGGCTCAATCGACGCCACCAACCGCAACGTCAGCGTCACGGCCACCAATGCCGGCGGCAGCACGACCACGGCCGATACCACCAATGCCACGGTAGACAACATCGCCCCTGTCGTCACCCCTGGCAACATCGCCCTGTCGGGAGCGTCGGGCGTGGGTGGCGTCTTCAAGGCCGGTGACACCGTGATCGCCCAGTGGAACAACACTGCTGCGGGCGACAACAACACTGACACCATCAGTGCGGTGTCCATCAACCTGTCCGCCTTCAACGGCCCGGTGGCCATACCGGCCACCAACGCCGCCGGGATCTGGACAGCCACCCACCCGCTGCCGGCTGGGGTTGCAGGAAACAACCTCAATGCGAGCATCAGCGCCGTGGACAACGCCGGCAACATCACCACCACGGCAGGCAGCTCCAACGCCACCGTGGACACCCTGGCCCCCGCCGTCAGCAGCATCGCCGTCAGCGGCTCGCCAGCCCCGGGCGATGCCAGCGTGGCGTTCACGGTGACATTCAACAAACCCGTCACCAACATCTCCACCGACGACTTCACCCTGGTCGGCACGGGCACGGCCTCAGGCGCCATATCCGGTGTCTCGGCCAGCACAGGCAGCTCCGTCAACGTCAACGTTTCGGGCATCACGGGCACCGGCACCCTCAAGATCAGCCTGAACGGCAGCACCAACATCGTCGACAGCGTGGGCAACGGGCCGCCTGCGACCTTCAGCAGCGGCGGGACTCACACGGTCGCCGTTCCGGTGGCCCCTGGTGCTCCCACGGGTGCCACGGCCACGGCCGGCAATGCCCAGGCCTCCATCACATTCGCTGCCCCGGCCAGCAACGGCGGTTCGGCCATTTCCACCTATACCGCCGTGGCCAGCGGGGGCGGAGGCCAGACCGGATCCTGCCCAGGGCCGGCGGCCTGCACCATCACCGTGCCCGGCCTGACCAATGGCATCAGCTACAGCTTCAACGTCTCGGCCACCAACTCGGCAGGACTGACCGGCCCTGCGGCCACGTCCAACAACGTTACTCCCCAGGGCACGCAGACCATCAGCTTTGCCCCTGCGGCCAGCTACAACTTCGGCACCACACCCACGCTGACAGCCACCTCCAGCGCAGGCGCCAGCTATCCGGTGAGCTTCACATCGTCCACCACGGGCGTGTGCACCATCACGCCAACGGGCTCGCTGACCTTCGTGACGGCTGGCAGCTGCTCCATCAACGCGGACCAGGCCGGCGATGCGGCCACCAGCGCCGCACCCCAGGTCTCGCAGACCTTCAACGTCAACGCCGTCGCACCGGGAGCGCCCACCATCGGCACGGCAACCGCCGGCAATGCCCAGGCCACGGTGAGCTTCACCGCGCCCGCCTCTACCGGGGGAGCCGCCGTCACCTACACCGCCACATCCAGCCCGGGCAGCTTCACGGCGACGGGCAGCAGCCCGATCACCGTGCCCGGCCTGATCAATGGCACGGCCTACACCTTCTCGGTGACGGCCGCCAACTCTGCGGGGCCAGGCTCTCCCTCGGCTGCATCCAACGCCGTGACGCCCAGGGCCTCGCAGACCATCAGCTTCACGCCCGCTGCCAGCTACAACTTCGGCACCACACCCACGCTGACGGCCACCTCCAGCGCAGGCGCCAGCTATCCGGTGAGCTTCACGTCGACCACCACGGGCGTGTGCACCATCACGCCAACGGGCACGCTGACCTTCGTGACGGCTGGCAGCTGCTCCATCAACGCGAACCAGGCCGGCGATGCGGCCGTCAGCGCCGCGCCCCAGGTCGCGCAGAGTTTCACCGTGAATGCCGTCGCACCGGGAGCGCCCACCATCGGCACGGCAACCGCCGGCAATGCCCAGGCCACGGTGAGCTTCACCGCACCCGCCTCCACCGGGGGAGCCGCCGTCACCTACACCGCCACATCCACCCCGGGCAACTTCACGGCGACGGGTAGCAGCCCGATCACCGTGGCTGGCCTGACCAATGGCACGGCCTACACCTTCTCGGTGACGGCCGCCAACTCTGCGGGGCCAGGCTCTCCCTCGGCTGCATCCAACGCCGTGACGCCCAGGGCCTCGCAGACCATCAGCTTCACGCCCGCTGCCAGCTACAACTTCGGCACCACACCCACGCTGACGGCCACCTCCAGCGCAGGCGCCAGCTATCCGGTGAGCTTCACATCGTCCACCACGGGCGTGTGCACCATCACGCCAACGGGCTCGCTGACCTTCGTGACCGCAGGCACCTGCACCATTGCAGCCGACCAGGCCGGCGATGCCGCCACCAGCGCCGCACCCCAGGTCACGCAGAGCTTTGCCGTGAACGCCATCGCGCCTGATATCCCCGTCATCGGCACCGTCACTGCCGCAGACGCCCAGGCCACGGTGAACTTCACGGCCTCCGTGGGCAGCGGCGGTGCGCCCATTTCCGGCTACACCGTGACCGCCACACCAGTGGCGGTACCCGGTGCCCCCTCCGTGACAACGCAGACGGGCACCACATCGCCCATCGTCGTGACGGGTCTGACAAATGGATTTGTCTACAACTTCACCGTCAAGGCCGCGAACGGCGCACAGACCAGCGCGGACTCCGCAGCGGTACAAGCCACGCCGCGCAAGCTGGAGCTGGTGGGCGCGCCAGGCAGCGTGCCCGGCATGTCCGGCACGCCGACAGCGACGCTGTCCGGCGGCGGTGCCACCTGCACGTTGCAGGCCACCGGCGGCTTCGGCCCTGCAGCGTCCACACCGCCAGGCCTGCAGGCGCCCAACGGCCAATTCGCCTTCACGGCCGAGCAATGCACGGGCGCCGTGACGATGACCCTGGTCTACCCCAGCCCGCTGCCCGTGGGCGTGCAGTTCCGCAAGCCCGACGGAGCAGGAGGCTGGTTCGACCCCACAAATGCAGCCACCTCGCTGAACGTGGTCCTGAACGCTGCCCGCACCACGGTCAGCTACACCATCACCGACAACGGTCTGGGCGATACCAACCCGGCCACGGGCACCGTCAGCGATCCGTTCGTTCCCGTGGTGGCTGCCGTGGCACCCGGAGGCGCGCAGGCCATTCCCTCGCTGGGTGGATGGGCGCTCGCAATGCTGTCCGGGCTGCTGGGAGGCCTGGCCCTGCGCAGCAGGAAGGTGTTCACGGCCCGGCGCTGACACGCGGGCCGCCCGGGAGCATGGCAGGCCCGGCTCGCAAGAGCCAGGGCCTGCCGTCCAGAGCCCGAGCCCCCTCAGCGCAGAGGCTGCAGCAAGGCGGCGATTCCCGAAAACAGCGCCGCCATAAAGCTTTTCTTAAGCTTTGATGGGCATACTGACGGCATCCGCTTTCCGCCGAGCCTGAGGTCTTTCTCCTCCCTCCCTCTCGATACTTCTCAGGCACGCCCCCAGGGCATCGGCTTTTCCATACCCAGGCCCGCAATCATCCGGCTCGCGGGCCCACTCCTGTGCCCATCGGCCACGGTCGGTGCAGCAATGCCGACCGCCACATAGAGCACCCCCAGGATGGCTCTCAGGTTCCGCGTGCCGAACCAGGTCGCGGCCATGCAGGGATACAGCGCGATGCAGCTGCCGTTGGCAGTGCCGAACTGGCCAGGGCGATGAAGCCAGTGTCAGGGCCCACAGCCCGCACAGCAAGGCCAGGCCAGGCACACGGAAAGCACCATCAGAAAGCGCAGCGCCCCATCCTGTCGCCCAGTCGGCCCAGCAGCAGGATCCCAATGACATTGCCCATGCCGATCAGCCGGTTGCACTGCACTGCAGGCAAGCCTTACTGCCGAGAACACGACCACGGCGTATTGGCATAAGGCCCACAGACTTTCGACGATACGTCTTGAACCAAGACCAACCGGCCGGGATTGGGCTTGTTCGTCTCCAACAGTGAAGCAATTCGCATGGACTGTTCAAGACCATTGACACGGCCAATTGCTTTGCGTCAACCACAGAAAGAGCACTTGGATCTCATGGATTACCCGAACATCAAAGTCGATGCTGATGAAAATACGGAAATCAGGTGCATAGAGATCCACAGATGCAGAGCGGGTGTAAGATGCCGTGAGCATCACTCGACAACCTTGCACTATCTTGAGAGAAAAAACAACCACCCATAGAGAATTCAAAGGTTTCCTTACGATATTCTCATTGATATCTCTTATCTATGGGATCTGGATATATGGCAATTGGCCAGGAAATCTGGGCAATGACAGCATGGCCGCCTTGATGGAGGCAACAGATAAAACAGGAAATATATCGGTTGGAAAAACAGCGATATGGATAGGCTTTATCAAGCTGGCACTGGCACTGAACAGCAGTATTGGCACGATCACAACAATGCAGATGATGGTTTCTGCATTCATTTTCTCCAGAATAATCCACTACATTTACAATAACCACGGAATACTGCGATCTGCAATATTTTTTGCTTTCTTTGTTGTAACACCTCACATCCTGAACTTTTCCGGGATGCTCTACCCGGACGGACCATTTGCCATTTGCGGAATTGGATTTATCTTCGAAATATGGATATGCCTGAGGCGTTCTAAAGTCACATCCTTCTCCGCTTTCGTTATTTTTCTATGCATGCCTTTCGCCATCTTCGCAAGGTCGAATGGGATAGTATTATTGATACCTTTTATATATCTTTTATTCAAAACAGATCGATTCGGCCGCATCATTATCGCCACAATCGGCATTTTCTGGACTCTGACATCCACGTTCCTGACTCTGCATCAAGCAGGAAAGCCACAAGAGGCCACTTATCCATTGGTTATTTTCGAGACAGCCAACTTTGTTCAACCACGCCCGTTTTCCGTGGCCTTCGGCCTGCCTGCATACAATGTCTCCAAGACCACCGTCGAAGTACTTGAAAAATACGGTGGCATTCAGAAATTCAACGATTGGTACGATCGAGACTACTGGGATTCTCTTGTACACCAACCGAACTCACCGAACGTTCTTACAATACTCCCAGAGGACAAAGAGATCCTGATCAAGGAGTTTTCCAGATACAATCTCTGGCACAATATTCCCGCATTCCTGTCAAGCCGGGTCAATGTCTTTATGGTTTCCGCCTTGGCTGATGGCCACTTTCCCACGGCAGAGACAAAGAGCTATGTTCTGAAGAATTTCCAGGATTATTATTCAGAGCTGTCACCCCCTCCATTTCTTACCAAATGGATCACCCTTCTCAATTCCATTTCATGGAAATACAGGTTTATTCTCTGGTCACCTTTTTTCGGCATGGCCATGCTGGCTGTTGCCACCATAATGGCATGGAAACGCTTGAAGGCCGACCATCTGGTTATCCATGCTTCTCTAATTCTGCAGTTGTTCGCGATTTTCCTCTTCTCCAGCGCCGGGGAATACAGATATCTATTGACCTACTTCCTGCTCCCGATAGCTCTTTACCCGATGATCTGCGATTTACGCCGCAGCGCCCCTGCGACAACGAAGATGTCTTGATCTGGAGGCAATCGCCTTTCCACGCACCAGCCCACATCGACATCACACAGAGAAGCTTCTCACAGGCGCAAGATTGGCGTGACCGGCAGCCTTCGACATAGCGTGGCCAGGCCCACCGCGTCCTCAAAATCGATCACGCTGCGACCATCCGTGCGAGCCGCTCGCCATAGAGCTTTTTTCGAGCTTCGATGGGCATACTGACGGCATCCGCTTTCCGCCGAGCCTGAGGTCTTTCTCCTCCCTCCCTCTCAATACTTCTCAGGCACGCCCCCAGGGCATCGGCTTTTCCATACCCGGGCCCGCAGCCATCTGGTTCGCGGGCCTGCCTGTCAGCCCCTGCCATCACGCCCGGCGCATTCGGCACGCCACACCGCAAGAGCCGACAGCGCGGCACTGCCACCCGCCAACAGGATGGATGGCGTATAGCCACCCCAGACATCGAACAGCCAGCCTGCCAGGCTGCCCCCAGCCACGGCAGCAATGCCGACCGCCACATAGAGCGCCCCCAGGATGGCACCCAGGTTCCGCGTGCCGAACCAGGTCGCGGCCACAGCCGGATACAGCGCGATGCAGCCTCCGTTGGCCGCGCCGAACACCAGCGCGAAACCGGCCAGTGCCACGAAGCCTCGCGCCATGGCCCACAGCCCGCACAGCACGGCCAGGGACACGGTGAGCACCATCAGAAAGCGCAGCGCCCCCATCCTGTCGCCCAGCCGGCCCAGCGCGAGGCGGCCCAGCACATTGCCCACGCCGATCAGCCCGATCAGCCCATTGGCCTGCGCGGCAGACAAACCCTGCTGGCGTGCCAGCGGGTTGATGTGGATGAGGGCAAGGAACAGGCCGATGGAGCCCAGAAAGATGGCCGCGAAATACCACCAGAAACGGGCCTGCCGCGCCGCCTGGGCCAGGTCCATGCCCGGAGCGGACTGCCCGGCGGCAGGGACACCCGAAGGCGGCACGCCATCGGGATGCAGCCCCAGCTCCTCAGGCCTGCCGCGCAGGACGGCCGCCGCAGCCAGGCCGGCCAGTGCAATGGCTGCGGCATAGACCTGCATGGTCAGCTGCCAGGACAGGTGCTCCATGAGTGCGCCCGCCACCACGGGGCCGAGCAGCGTGCCCAGCCCGGTGCCCGCCAGCGCGATGCCGGAGGCAGAACTGCGCCGCAGCACGAACCAGCGCGCAATGGTGGAGACGGCGGGCACATACACCAGGCCCACGCCCAGGCCGACCAGAATGCAGAAGGCGCCCAGGAACAGCACCAGCGATGACGACACCAGGCTGCTGGCCACAAAGCCCAGCGCCAGCAGCACGATGCCGGCCGAGGTGACGGTGCGTACCGAGGTCCTGTCGCTCCAGGCCCCCGAGAACACGCCCACGCCGTAGTAGATCAGGGCCGTCAGGGAAAAGATGGAGGCCGTGGAAAAGCTGCTGGCACCGAACTGGGCCTGGATGCTGGCGAAAAACGCCCCGAACGAATAGGCCGCGCCAAAGATCAGCGCCAGCAGCACATGCACGGCGCCCACGATGTACCAGCCCCGGAAAAGCCTGCCTCGCCTCATTTGCATCTCCTTGGTATGGGATGACTTTAGTTGTCTATACATGCTTAGACATTAGGTATCAACCCCAGGAATACAGAGCAAAGAGCGAAATTGCAAGGACGGCGCACCTGCAAGGTCGGCAGCATTCCATCGCCGGTGTATGGGAGACAAGGCGCAGTTGTTCAGAGGGACGGCCGCAAGGGTGCATGGGCTGTGGCGAGGCGGGTCACCAAACCGTCGCCTGTGGCAATCCATGCCTCGTTGCGCCCAGCCGCTGCGCATCTATGATCGCCACGAAGAATCGTTTTCTTCCTGCATCCGTTCACGGGCTGCACTCTCTCCATGCGCAGATCCTCTCGCCGACAGCTTCCCTCGCCCGCCCGCACGGTACCGGGCACCGTGCCCGGCGTTTTGCAGCGCTTGGCTTTCTGGAGCCTCATTGCAATCTTGGCGTGCGCCCTAGGCACCATTTCCGTGGCACATCCGGCTGCCACGGCACTCACCATCACTGCCTTGGTCAGTTGCGGAGCATGGTTGAACAACCGCGAGAAAACCAGACTGCAGGCGCTTGCCGCTGCCCGCAACGGCGAGTCGATCTGCGGCTTTGCCCGTTCCTTTGATTTGCGCAGCACAGATCCTTTGGTGGTCCGCGCTGTGTATGCACAGCTTCAGTCTGAAGCGGCACCGCAGGCCACCGCATTTCGCTGACGACAGTGCCTTGCCCAGAGCACGGCACAGACCGCTGCAGCGCCCTCAGGAAATCACATTCCGGATGAACCGCGTCACGCCTTCCTGCAGGTTCACATAGGCGTAGTCCTGGGCGCTGCCGTAGATGGCGTAGTCGCCCGCCTCGATGGTCATGGGACCTTCGCTCAGGTCCACCAGCAGGCGGCCTTCGACCACGACGATCATTTCATGCCAGCCTTCCGGGTCGGGTTGGGCCTGGTAGCGTTCGCCGGGCCCAAGGGACCAGGACCACAGCTGAGCTTCGCGCGTGGCGGGCACGCTGCCCAGCAGCATGGCCTGGCTTTCGGGCCGGGTGCCGCGCCAGGCCATGGCGTCCATGCGCAGGCGCTGCGCGGCCGGGTCGCTGACGATTTCTATGAAGCTGGCGCCCAGCGCGTCGGCCAGCCGATCCAGGCTGGACAGGCTGATGTTGGTGTCGCCGCCTTCCAGCTGCACGACCATGCGCCGGCTCAGGCCTGCGGCCTCGGCGAGGGCCGCCTGGCTCAGTCCTGCACGCTGGCGCAGGCGGCGCAGGTTTTCGCTGACGAAAGCCAGGACATCGGAGCGCTCGCCAGCGCTGTGCAATATATTTCTCATATGATCTGCGCAATATGTTGCACACGTCATCTTCTCACAGTTCGCGCACGCCGCTGCTCAGCCGGCAGGAGCTGGCCCTGATCGCCGTCACCATGGTCTGGGGCGGCACCTTTCTCGTGGTCCACCTGGCCATGCAGTACAGCGGACCGCTGTTCTTTGTGGGCCTGCGCTTTGTCACGGCGGGTTTGATCGGGCTGCTGGTGTTCCGCAAGGCCATGGCCGGGCTCACGCGCACCGAGCTGGTGGCAGGCATCGCCATCGGCGCCAGCATCTTCCTGGGCTATGGCCTGCAGACTTTCGGGCTGCAGACCATCAGCAGCAGCAAGTCGGCGTTTCTGACGGCGCTGTATGTGCCGCTGGTCCCTCTTGTGCAATGGCTGGTGATGGGCAAGCCGCCGCGCCTGATGAGCTGGATAGGCATTGGCCTGGCCTTCACGGGCCTGATGCTGGTGGCGGGTCCGGAGTCCGGCGGCATGGAGTTGAACTTGGGCGAGATGGCAACCATGCTGAGCACGCTGGCCATTGCGGCCGAGGTGCTGCTGATCGGGCATTTCGCGGGCAAGGTCGATGCGCGGCGCGTGACCACGGTGCAGTTGCTGGCGGCCGGCGTCATGGCGCTGCTGGCCATGCCGGTGGCGGGCGAATCCGTGCCCGATTTCTCATGGGTCTGGCTGTCCGCCGCGGTGGCCATGGCCTGCGCCAGCATCCTGATCCAGCTGACCATGAACTGGGCCCAGAAGTCCCTGTCGCCCACGCGTGCGACCGTGATCTATGCCAGCGAGCCGGTCTGGGCCGGCATCGTGGGACGCATGGCCGGCGACCGGCTGCCGGGGCTGGCCATCCTGGGGGCCGCGCTGATCGTGGGCGGCGTGCTGGTCAGCGAGCTGCGCCTGGGCAGGCAAACACCCAAGCCGTAACGCACCCCGGCTGCGGCCCCCTGCGTGCTGGGCCGCACCTGTCCAACCCTGCGGCAAGGCCACAGGCGAATTGCTGCGCAGGACAAATTGCGGGGGCATGCCAGGCGCCTCGAAAACCCGGCCAGGACACTTCTCAGAAGCTCTTGAAAAACGGTATTTTCATAATCAATCAGAAACATCCGAGATCAAATAAGCTATTCCTAGGATAAATCCCATTTCCTCAATAATCCTAGGACTACTCTGAAAATCCGATTTTCATCAAAAAGATCATTACAAAACGCAATCAACCCTTTAGATTCCACTTTTGAAAACAGGCAAGCCATTCATCGGCTTGATGGTCATTCAATTCAGGAACTCATGAAAGGGCGATGGCATGCAAAAGCGTGGCGCGGGAAATCGACGGAAATTGGCCGGCTTTACGGCAGCAATGGCAGTCAGCTGCACAATCGTTTTTGGGACAGGTGGCACCGCATGGGCCGCCTCGGCAGGGGAAGGTCGCGGCTATGCGCTGGAAGTGAAGGCCGGCGTTTCATTGGTAGGCCTCGGGCTGGATATCCCGCTGGTAGATACCGGACTGCAGAGTGCGCCGCCGGCGTTCAATGTCTCCGGGAAAATGCTTGCTGCAGACATCGGGGGCGCCACCGACAGCTTGATTTCATTGAAGGCGGGTGTGCTCTCGGCAAGCACCGGGAGCTCGCTGGCGCAAAACCGCGTCGAAACAACCGCAGGCATCAGTGACATCAACCTGTCCCTCGCTGGCGTCGTGGCCATCAAGGCTGATGTGCTGCAGTCCCAAGTGCAGGCAACCTGCGTCAATGGTGCCGTCCAGCCCACCGGGGCCGCGACCATCGCGAACCTGAGCATCTCCGTGCTCGGTATCCCTGTCCCAATTCCACTGAATCCATCCCCCAATACCGGACTGAATACCGGAATCCTGGAAATCGTATTCAATGAGCAAACTCCCGTGGATGGGGGAATGGAAGTCAATGCCCTGCGCATTGGCGCGAAAATACCCATCCTCGCCGACGTCGACCTCGTCTTGGGCCATTCGCAAGCCTCGCTTGCCGACTGCGCCGCAGCGCAAGGGGATATCACGCCACCTGCAGTAGACATCACCACGTCCCCGGTAATCAATGCAGACAACCAGGACGCCTACATCGTCGCAGGCAGTTGCACTGCGGGCGATGGCAATGTGAAGGTGGCCATCGGCACGGCCCCGAAGTTCGTGACCATGACGACGGCCTGCAATGCAGCCGGAGCCTGGACGGCACCCGCTGCCAATGTGGCCAGCCTGCCCCTGGGTCCGGTGGACATCACGGCCACCCAGACCGATGCGGCCGGCAACACCGGCACGCGAAGTGTCATCGCCACCAAGACCACGGCCGCAGCCACGGACACGACGGCACCCCTGGTCGCGGTGGACAACGCAGCCGCGATCAATGCCGGCAATGAGCACGGCTACACCGTCTCGGGCACCTGCACGGCCGGCGATGGCGATGTCAGGGTGCGCATCGGCACGGCGCCCAACTCCGTGGAAGCCATCGCAGCGTGCGACAGCAACGGCCAATGGACCACTGCCGCCACCGACCTGGGCGGGCTGCCTGCGGGCACGGTGCCCATCCAGGCAAGCCAGACCGATGCGGCTGGCAATACAGGGACCGCCAATGTCTCCGTCACCAAGGCAGACACCACGCTGCCTGTGGTCACAGTGGGCACCCCGCCCCAGATCAATGCCGGCAACCAGGGCGCCTACATCCTCTCTGGCACCTGCACAGTCGGCGCAGGCAGCGTCACGGTGACCATAGGCACGGCGCCCAACGCGGTGGTGGCCACTGCGCCCTGCGACAGCAATGGCGACTGGACCACCCCCGCCACCGACGTGAGCGCACTGCCTGCGGGCACGGTGGGCATCCATGTGGCTCAGACCAATGCCGCCGGCAATTCGGGAACGGCCGATGCCACGGTCACCAAGGTCGATACCACGCCGCCCACCACGCCCTCGGTCACGGTGGTGAATCCTCCCCCGATAGACGCGGGCAACCAGGGCGGCTACATCCTCTCTGGCACCTGCACGGCCGGCGGTGGCAGCGTGACGGTGACCATCGGCACGGCACCCAAAGCCGTGGTGGTGACCGTGCCCTGCGATGGCAATGGCCACTGGACCACTCCTGCCACAGACGTGAGCGGCCTGCCCAAGGGATCGGTGACCATCACGGTCACCCAGACCCAGGCGACGGGCGATGTCGACTCAAGCACTGCGACCACCACCAAGACCACGCCTGGCGCGGACGATGTCCCAGGCAGCGACTCCGTCGCAGCCATCCCCGTGGGCGGGGCCTGGGCATCCCTGCTCCTGCTGGGCGCGGCGGCGCTGGGACTGCGCCGCCGTGGCAGGCAGCCGGGCCCGCAGCGCTCCGGGCGGCACCACGATTGACGGAGTTGCCACCATCAAAGGCGCCACGGCCGTGGCGCCTTTTTGCGTTGGGCCTGCGCAAGGCATGGAGCGGCCTTGATGCGGCCTTGATGGCGTTGTGCGCAAACACAATCCGCCCTTGAGGCAGCCGTCCCTAGAGTCAAGGCCTCACAACAAATGGCTTCCCGATGAAGCCGCGCCGCCATGAGACCTGTCGCCATCCTCCAGCACGAATCCGCCCAGGGCCCTGGCGTTCTGCGTGAACACCTGGAGCAGCAGTGCATTCCCTACCGACTGTTGCAGCCCGCCCTCGATCGCACAGCCCCTGTGAACGCCGCCGACTACAGCGGCATCGTGGTGCTGGGCAGCAACCGCAGCGTGAACGAGGGCCTGCCGTGGATGGAGGATGAACAGGCCCTGCTGGCCGATGCGCTGCGCAGCGACATCCCCGTGCTCGGCCACTGCTTTGGCGCACAGATGCTGGCGCGTGCCATGGGCGCCAGGGTCTGGCGCAACCCCTGCCCCAACATTGGCTGGAGCCGCATCTGGGTGACGGCCGCCGCCCAGCAGGTCATGGACCTGCCGCGCGAGGCGACGATCTTCCATTGGCACTACGACACCTTCGAGATTCCGCGCGGTGCCGTGCGCACCATGTACGGCAGCCACTGCCTGAACAAGGGCTTTCGCCACGGCCGGCACTGGGCCTTCCAGGGCCACATGGAAGTGACCGCCGCCAGCGTGGTTGCCTGGTGCACCGAAGGCCATGACGAGCTGCTGCGCGCACGCGGCCCTGCGGCGCAGACCGAGAGCGAGATCCTGCGCCACCTGGACCTGCGCATTCCCGTGCTGAACGCCCTGGCCCACCGGACCTACCGGGCCTGGACGGCGCAGTTGCAGCGCCCGGTGGTCGTGAATCTGGGCGTGGCCAGCCGATAGCCCTCCCCCGAAGCGGACGCCCCGGTGAATACCCGGGGAGCGCTTGACGTGGCGTTTGCACGCAGGGAAACTTTCGATACGAAATAAAAAACTTTCGAATCGAAAGAATCCATGCAGGACCAAGGCAACAGTTCACTCAAGCGCAGGCTGCAGATCGTGGAGCTGGCGCGCAAGACCGACGAGGTGCGGGTGGAGGCGCTGAGCGTGCTCTTCGGCGTCTCCACCGTCACCATCCGCAACGACCTGCACTACCTTGAGCAGCAAGGCTATGTGGTGCGCGCCTTCGGCAAGGCGCGCTACAACCCGGCCCTGCTCAAAACAGCCGCCGAGCTGCCCGGCGCCCCTGCCGCCGCGCAAGGCCCGGCGCAGGCCCAGGTGGCCCAGGGCGCGCTGGGCTGGATCGAGGACGACGCCTCGGTCTTCCTGGGCAGCGGCCGCATCACCCACCGCGTGCTGCCGTTGCTGGCCAGCCGCCAGGGCATTGCGCTGACGCTGCACGACCTGGCCATGGTGGCGACAGCGCGGCAGTTTCTCGATTGCGCCATTCACGTCACGGGCGGCGCGCTGGCCGGCGACGAGCCCGGCCTCATCGGCCCCGGGGCGGAAGCGGGTCTGCGGGCCCGGCCGCTGGACATCTGCCTGTTCGAGATCTGCGGCATCGACGACCGCAACCGCCTGCTGTGCCGCGACCCAGGCGCGGCTCGCCT
>NZ_LFJT01000068.1:0-34588 GCF_001682645.1 Delftia sp. JD2 | reverse complement strand
CCCCAAGACGAGCCTCACTTGCTGGTGCAGGCCATCACCGCAGGCCTGCCCGACCCGGACGACCCCAACCACACGCCGGCCCTGGCCCTCATGCAAACCATGCTCGACGCCATGCCGCGCGACATGCAGCAAGACGCCGCCCGCCACCTGCGCCACACCCTGGACCACGGCTTGCCAGCCAGTGCCCAGGCCATGCTGGGCGAACAGGCCGAAAGCACCGCGCGCCTGCTCACCGGCATGCAGACCCAACTGCAGCAACAGGAAAAAGAGCGGCAACAGCGCATCGCGATTCACCACTACCACTGCGACCACCTGGGCACGCCCATGGCGCTGACGGACCAGACCGGCCAGGTGGCCTGGGCCGCGAAGCTGGACCCCTGGGGCAATGTGCTGCAGGAGTACAACCCGCAGGGCATGCACCAGGCGATCCGGCTGCCGGGGCAGCACCATGACAGGGAAACGGGGCTGTATTACAACCGGCATCGGTATTACGATCCGGTGGTGGGGGGGTATGTGAATCAGGATCCGATTGGGTTGGCAGGTGGGGTCAATAAGAATATTTATGTCAAAAATCCAAACAAAGGCATAGATCCACTAGGTTTGATGGAAGAGCTGAGTCATATATGGAATATCGGGCCATGGGATGCTCTTAGTACAAGATCTGATAATAAAGATGCCCTGTCTACAGCTCAGAGAAAATTTCCAAGAAATGAGTTGCACAATGGAAAGGGCGATGCGTTCCGTCATTGTTATTGGTCTTGCATTATGAGCTTAAGGATGGGGGTAGACCAGGCGAAATCTGTTGGCGATACTCACGAGGAGTATGGAACAAAAGCAGGTCAAGCAAAAAAGGAGGAAATAATGGATTTGCACAACAATCAAAAAGGCAGAAATTGCTCGCTATCTTCAAAAACAAAAAATGACTGTGAAAATAATTGCCAAGATAGTCTTGATGATGGCAGTCTATGGTTTATAGATAAAGATTCTGGCGCGCTCACTACAAGCCAAGATTGGCAAATTCCATGAAAATTAAATTAACAGCAATTATTATTATTGTTATTATTTCAATAATATTGAGTTGGTATTTTTTCTTAAAAAAAGATGATTTTAGTTATTCTATAAATAGAGATTACGATTTTGTTTGCATATTTCCACCATATACGCCAAAATTATTTGTTCTTGAGGATTTGAGGAAATATTCAAATAATATAAAAGATAATATAAAATATAAAGAATCAATGGACGACGGAATTTTTACTTATTTCTTTATGAAAAATAATGAAATAATTTCTTCTGGGGAAGAAATGGTGATAAATAATTCGATGGGTAAATATGGGTGTTTTGGTAAATAAAATATTACCATGATTTAATATTCCGTGGGATAAAGACTAGTGCCAAGTGGCATAGATTTTTCTTGGCTAATGCACTCATGCAGTTAAGCGAGACTTTTGATATTGCATCTATGCTAAGGTGGGTGTGCACGTCGATCTATAACATTTCAGCAGGCCGATAACAGCGCTATCCACCACTACCACTGCCATTGCGACCACTCGGGCACACCAATCGCCCTGACCGACCCCAGACAGGCCAGGTGGCCTGGGCTGCCAAGCTGGATCCCTGGGGCAATGTGCTGCAGGAGTACAACCCGCGGGGCATCCATCAGGCGATCCGGCTGCCGGGGCAGCACCATGACAGGGAAACGGGGCTGTATTACAACCGGCATCGGTATTACGATCCGGTGGTGGGGAGTTATATCAATCAGGATCCGATTGGTTTTATGGGTGGGACTAACCCCTACGGATATGTTAGAAATTCGCCTGTTAATTTGGCCGACCCGCTTGGTATTGAGCCAGGAACAATGGCGCAACGGGGCTATTTAAGCAAAAATAGAAAGAGCTACCCCGGATTGCTAGGCGAAGACAGTAACGGAGTAATGCTTTTTGATGAAGGCAACAACGACTTTCACAGTTGCAACACGAGGAATTCTTGCAAGAAGAGTACAAGTGGCTGCACTCTTAAAAACGTATCCGAAGGACTAATGCGTTATCCAGCTCCAGGTGCAAAAGGGGAGCCTATACAAAACGGCCAGCGCGGTTTCGCAATTCCTGTGGGCCCCGTGAGCTATGTAGTTAATTCAGATCGTACAATGGTCGTTAACGTTACGGAAAATTCGCACCTACTCTACCCAGGAATAGTACGCCGTTGGGTCTCAGAAAGCGCAACTGAGGTGACAGTGCATACGTTCGGGGAAGGTGTTGGTCCTATGGGTGGAATAAACAGTGCACTTGCAGACACACTTTGGGGCCAAGTTGATAAAAATGTCTTCGAATATGCGGAAAGCTGCAAATGATTAAGTTAATACAGCCAAGCATCGTTTCATCTGTAATTATTGGATTTCTCTTTACGGGGTTAATGACGGATAAAGATTATAAATCGCTTTATGTTTATTTTTTCTTATTCGTTTTTCTAATTTCGCTGCCTCTTAATTTTTTGTTTCAATTATTTCTTGTGCATTTAAAAACAAATACGGCATATTTTTCTATTTCTGTATCTCTGCAACTATTGGGGCACTTGCAGTCATCATAACTAAGAAATTATTTTTCAATTTATCCTTGACAATTGATCTTCTCGATTTTTATTATCTGATATTTGGTTTTTTTGCTGGCATCATTTCGTCTATGATTTTTGTCATATTTGAAATAAAAAATAAACCAATTTGAATGTGCCAGATGGGCGATTTTATGCTCAGCGCCATGCGCACAGCCTGCAGCCCAGCGCCCAGGCGATCCTAGGCGAACAGGCCGAGGGGGCCACACGCCTACTGAGCGGCATGCAGGCAAAACTGCAGGAACAGGAACGGCAACAGCGCATCGCCATCCCACTACCACTGCGACCCACTGGGCACGCCAATGGCCCTGACGGACCAGACCGGCCAGGTGGCCTGGGCCGCAAAGCTGGACCCCTGGGGCAATGTGCTGCAGGAGTACAACCCGCAAGGCATCCACCAGGCGATGCGGCTGCCGGGGCAGGCTCAAGACGCCGCCGCTGCTCGTTTAAATAGAACAAGGTATTGATTATGGTAGATTATTCCCTTATCAAAAATATTGCTTTTGGCATAAAAAAATATGTAGAAAAACAGGAGATTCTACATCTTTCTTTCATCAGAGCCCATAGTGATCTTGTGAAGCTATCAAATATAGAATTTCTTCCTCGCAGTGGATTTATTTTTGATGAAGAAATGAATAAATGGGAATTTAAAAAGCATGGGTGTGGTTATGAATTCTCTCATGAAGGTACGGCTATTGATATAAATGATTATTTCCTGTCAAATGGAGATTTTTTTAGCGCAAATAGATTATTCTTCTATTTCGAATCGATTAAATTTAATTTCAAAAACCAAGATACAGACGATGCGATTAAATCTGCCTTGATTTATTTGGAATCTACAGGAGAGATCGTGAAGGTGCTGCCAACGGGGTATTATAAGTTCCTTTTATCTTAATGCTGCCATTAATTTAATTATTAATCTAGTTAATAAATGGTATAAAATCTTATTGATTTTATAAAGTGCATAACACGCTCCAGGGCTACTCACAATCGGCGGGTAACAGGATAGGAAGATATTGAGATGCCTCGCTTGAAATATCCTGAAATGAGGATGGAATTGCTCGGATATTTGAGGAAACTCAAGGATTTGAAGTATCAAATGAAAGCCTGGGTGAATCAGGATTTTCCTGCAGCCGTTCAATACGACCATCTTGATTTGGCCATACTTTTCATTTTTGACGATACGGATCTTGGTAGTGATGTTCGTATGGCGATCGGTGAAATTCTTCTCGATGAGCAGGAGGCAGCACTGATGGGCAGTTGGTGGATGCCATCAATGCCGTCCTTGAGGCGTACGGCACGGACATGCCGGACAGCTTCTACATACAAGTTGCCGAATGGACGAGGGTGGTGGCCTGTGCCGAAAGGGCGTTCGATTGTCTGGAGGGGCGCCACGCCGCTGGTTGCCCCGAGCCGCTGTATTGACACGGGCATGCCTGCCAGCCGACTGGCCGGGGCAAGGCCATGGCTGATCGTGATGTCCAGTCGATGGTGAAGAGTACCGTAGCGTTGCCAGGTTCGTGGAACAACAAGATGTTTTCCACCGGTAGCCCGCCCCAAACCTGCCGGACAATCCATGGAAACCAAGGCACCGTTCCATGACAACTTCAACCCCCCTTCCCGAACCCGAATTGAGGGCCTTCGCCGCAGCGGCGGCCGAGCAGCAGCGATGCACGGACTGCGCTGTGCTGTGGAGGCCGGGCTGGGAGTCCTTGTCGGGGGCGGACAAGACTTCGCATCTGCAGCAGGTTGGTGCGCTGGGCACGCCGGAGACACGGGAATTGCTTGAGGAATACCACCCACAGGGCACGAACCAGTGGTCGCCGGATGCCCCCATCGCCCTGGGCTGGCACCCGTACAACCGCTGCACGCTTTGGCGCTGCCACCATTGCAATGCCGCCTTTCTGCGCTACACGGAGTACGGAGGCTACTACCAGGACGATCGCATCCGCCCGCTGCTGGCGCATCTGATCGTCACGCCCGAGCAGGGCCGCGTCTGAGCGGCGCTGCTCGGCCGGCTCAGGTCCAGTCAAAGGTGAACAGCACCGTACGGCTTTCCGGCTCGTAGAACAGCAGGATGCTGTCCGCGCCCGTGGCGCACCAGTTGTAGCCGGCCACGTTGGCCACGTGGAAGAAGGGCTTGCCGTCGCGGGTGATGCGGATGCCGTCGTCTTCCAGTTCATCGCCCATGCCGGCGTTTTCCGCTTCGTCCAGCTGGAAGGCCGGGGGAATGGGCGGGTGGCCGGTCCAGTTGCCGTACCAGATTCCGCCGCCCAGGCTGTCCAGGTAGTCGTGCTCCATGGGCTCGCCCTTGCCGTAGCGCGAGTAGCTGGCCAGGCGGCCGTGCTCGGCGTAGTAGGCACTGGCCTTGGCGTGGCTGGCCAGCATTTCGTCGGTGTGCTCGCAGGCGAAGGCGTCCTTGGTGAACTGGCCACCATGCTGCGGCGCGCGCTGGAAGAAGCCTTCGTTGCCCAGGAAGCGGTAGCGGTTGTCGGGCGTCAGTTCCAGCGCAAACCAGTTGGGGGCGGTGAAGGCGTTGTGGTGGGCTTCGGTCTCATCGCCTATGCAGCCCTCGAAGGGCTCGACGGGGCACAGCATGTGGACCACGGTGCCGGCCAGTTCGGGCCGCACCAGGCCCAGGTCGATGGAGATCAGCGGCAGCAGGTGCTCGGCCAGCCAGGGCTGGTCGGCCACGAAGATGTCGGCGGCGGCGGGAAAGGGGCTGAGGCCCGGCTTCAGTTCGCGGACTTCGGTTTGCTGGGTCAAGAGGGACTCCTGGGTGAGGGGATGGTGGTGCCGGGGGTGATCTCGAAGATGTCCTGGTCCGATGCGGCCGCGCTCTCGTGGTAGATGTCGTAGAGGTACTGCGCCAGTTCGGCGTGGGTGACATCGCAGGGAATGGCCAGCAGGGCGGGGGCGCGCTTGCCGTCGGCGCCGACGTTGAAGCAGCGCCACTGGGCCTGCGCGCGTTCGATGGCGATGATGCGGCCGAAGACATTGAACCGGTATTTTTCCAAGGGAGATCCTCCTGGCGATCCGGCATCGTAGCGGCTGTCGGGGGGCTCATGCGTGTTCTCCCTAGGTTCGTGCCGGCGTTTCGTCTATATATTTCAAACCTAAACTATTCAGGCTTAAAGTTCTTGGGCCTGGATTCTGAACCTGGGGCGTCCTGTGCCGTCGCCCTGCGAGAAAAGGGTTTGCGGTATGAAGATCGTCTGTATCGGTGGAGGTCCCGCCGGCCTGTACTTCGGCCTGCTGATGAAGCTGCAGGACCCCGCCAACGAGGTCACGGTGGTGGAGCGCAACCGGCCCTACGACACCTTTGGCTGGGGCGTGGTGTTCTCGGACGCCACCATGGACAACCTGCGCGAGGCCGATCCGGTGTCGGCCCGCACGATTGGTGACGCCTTCAACCACTGGGACGATATCGACATCCACTTCAAGGGCCGCAGCCTGCGCAGCAGCGGCCACGGCTTCATCGGCATAGGCCGCAAGAAGCTGCTCAACATCCTGCAGGCGCGCTGCGAGGACGTGGGCGTGAAGCTGGTGTTCGAGAACTTCGTGCAGGACGACCAGGCGATGGCGCGCGAGTACGACGCCGACCTGGTCATCGCCTCGGACGGCATCAACAGCCAGGTGCGCACGCGCTATGCCGATACCTTTCGGCCCGATATCGACCAGCGCCGCTGCCGCTTCGTGTGGCTGGGCACGACCAAGGTGTTCGATGCCTTCACCTTCGCCTTCGTGCAGACCGAGCACGGCTGGTTCCAGGCCCATGCCTACCGCTACGAAGACGGCATGTCCACCTTCATCGTGGAGACGCCCGAGGAGACCTGGCAGGCCGCCGGCATCGAGCAGATGAGCCAGGAAGAGGGCATTGCCTATTGCGAGAAGCTGTTCGCCCCCTGGCTGGACGGCCATGCCCTGGTCAGCAATGCCACGCACCTGCGCGGCTCGGCCATCTGGATCCGCTTTCCGCGCGTGATCTGCAATACCTGGGTGCACTGGAACGCGCTGGACACGCCGCGCGGCCCGCGCAGCGTGCCCGTGGTGCTGATGGGCGATGCGGCGCACACGGCGCATTTCTCGATTGGCTCGGGCACCAAGCTGGCGCTGGAGGATGCGATCGAGCTGGCGCGCAGCCTGCGGTCTGCGGGGGACATCGAGGCCGGGCTGCGCCACTACGAGGAGGTGCGCAGCGTGGAGGTGCTCAAGATCCAGAACGCGGCGCGCAATTCCACGGAGTGGTTCGAGAACGTGGAGCGCTATGCGGGACTGGAGCCGGAGCAGTTCGCCTATTCGCTGCTGACGCGCTCGCAGCGCATCTCGCACGAGAACCTGCGCCTGCGCGATGCCGCCTGGCTGCAGGGCTTCGAGCGCTGGATTGCCGAGCATGCGGGCGAGACCGTGCCCGAAGGCCGCCGCCCGCCCATGCCCATGCTCACGCCCTACCAGGCGCGCGGCCTGCGGCTGAAGAACCGCATCGTGGTCTCGCCCATGGCCATGTATTCCTGCACCGACGGCGTGCCTGGCGACTTCCACCTGGTGCACCTGGGCGCGCGTGCCATGGGCGGCGCGGGCCTGGTGATGGTGGAGATGACCTGCACCTCGCCCGACGCGCGCATCACGCCCGGCTGCCCCGGGCTGTGGAACGACGAGCAGGCGCAGGCCTTTGGGCGAATTGTCGACTTCGTGCACGCGCAGGGCGGTGCGCACATTGGCGTGCAGCTGGGGCATGCGGGGCGCAAGGGATCGACCCAGCTGGGCTGGCAAAAGATCGACCATCCGCTGGAGCAGGGCAACTGGCCGCTGCTGTCGGCATCGGCCCTGCCCTATATCGAGGGACTCTCACAAGTGCCCGCCGCCATGACCCGCGCCGACATGGATCGCGTGCGCGAGGACTTCGTGGCCGCCACGCGGCGCGCCACGGCAGCGGGCTTTGACTGGCTGGAGCTGCACTGCGCCCACGGCTACCTGCTGTCCAGCTTCATCTCGCCGCTGACCAACCGGCGCGATGACGAATATGGCGGCAGCCTGGACAACCGCCTGCGCTTTCCGCTGGAGGTGTTCGAGGCGGTGCGTGCAGCCTGGCCGCAGGACAAGCCCATGTCGGTGCGCATCTCGGCCCATGACTGGGTGGAGGGCGGCATCACGCCCGACGATGCGGTGGAGATCGCACGCCGCTTCAAGGCGGCGGGCGCCGACATGATCGACTGCTCCTCGGGCCAGGTCAGCCCCGATCAGAAGCCGGTGTACGGCCGCATGTACCAGACGCCGTTTGCCGACCGTGTCCGCAACGAAGCCGGCATACCGACCATTGCTGTGGGCGCCATCTTCGAGGCCGACCATGCCAACGCCATCATCGCCTCGGGCCGGGCCGACCTGTGCGCGCTGGCGCGTCCTCACCTGGCCGATGCCGCCTGGACGCTGCGCGAGGCTGCGCGCCTCGGTGCGCAGGATGTGGATTGGCCGAGCCAGTACCAGCCCGGCAAACGCCAGTTGGAAACCAACTTCGAACGCGCCGCCGCCATGGCGCAGTTGGACCTCAAATGACTCCAAGTTCACAAGCCCTGGAAGGGCGCCATACCCTGGTGACGGGCGGGGCGCGCGGCATAGGCCTGGCCTGTGCGCGGGCGCTGCTGGCGCGCGGCGCGCGGGTCACGCTGCTGGGACGCGATGGTGCGGCGCTGGAGGCTGCCGTGCGCGAGCTGGGCGGCACGGCACAGGCAGCACAGATGGTGCAGTCCGTGCAGGCGGATATTGCCGACGAGGCCTCGGTGCGCCAGGCCTTCGCGCAGTCCGAGGCGGCCTTCGGCCCCGTGCAGGTGCTGGTCAACAACGCGGGCCAGGCCAGCAGCCAGAAGTTCGAGCGCACCGACGCCGCACTGTGGCAGTCGATGCTCGCCGTCAATCTCACAGGCACCTTCCACTGCATGCAGGCCGCGCTGCCGGGCATGCTGGCTGCGCGCTGGGGCCGCATCATCAATGTGGCCAGCACGGCAGGGCTGATCGGCTATGCCTATGTCAGCGCCTATTGCGCGGCCAAGCATGGCGTGATCGGCCTCACGCGCTCGCTGGCGCTGGAGACCGCAGGCAAGGGCGTGACGGTGAACGCGGTCTGCCCCGGCTATACCGAGACCGACATCGTGCGCGGCGCCGTGGCCAACATCGTGGACAAGACCGGCATGACGGCGGATGAGGCCCGCGCCAGGCTGGCCGAACGCAACCCGCAGGGCCGCCTGGTCCAGCCCGAGGAAGTGGCCGAGACCGTGGCCTGGCTGGCCCTGCCGGCATCGGCCTCGGTCAACGGCCAGTCCATTGCCGTCGACGGCGGCGAGGTGATGACCGGCTGAACCCGGTCCACTCCCGTTTTCTGAATTCTTGATGGAGACACCATGAGCACCCAGCCCGAAGAACACAGCATGAAGCACCACAAGCGCCCCCTGGCCGGCTACGAGGCCAGGACCTTTGTGTGGCAGGTATCGGCCGACGGCAAGATCGGCACCATCACCCTGAACCGGCCCGAGCGCAAGAACCCGCTGACCTTCGGCTCCTACGCCGAGCTGCGCGACCTGTTCCGCGCCCTGGTCTATGCCACCGACATCAAGGCCGTGGTGGTCACGGGCGCGGGCGGCAATTTCTGCTCGGGCGGCGATGTGCACGAGATCATCGGCCCGCTCACCAAGATGAGCATGCCCGAGCTGCTGGACTTCACGCGCATGACGGGCGACCTGATCAAGGCCATGCGCGCCTGTCCGCAGCCCATCGTGGCGGCGGTGGACGGCATCTGCGCGGGCGCGGGTGCCATGGTGGCACTGGCGGCCGACATGCGCCTGGGCACGCCGGCCGCGCGCACGGCGTTTCTCTTCACCCGCGTGGGCCTGGCCGGCGCCGATATGGGCGCCTGCACGCTGCTGCCGCGCATGATCGGACAGGGCCGCGCCTCCGAGCTGCTGTACACGGGCCGCGCCATGACGGCCGAGGAGGGCGCTGCCTGGGGCTTCTTCAATGCCTTGCATGGCGCCGAACAGATCGGCGAAGCCGCCCATGCGCTGGCCGCCCAGCTGGCCGCCGGCCCCACCTTTGCCCATGGCGTGACCAAGAAGCTGCTGCACCAGGAATGGAACATGGGCGTGGACGAGGCCATCGAGGCCGAAGCCGAGGCCCAGGCCATCTGCATGCAGACGCGCGACTTCCACCGCGCCTACGAGGCCTTCGTGGCCAAGCAAAAGCCTGTCTTTGAAGGAAACTGAAAATGCGTGATTCCTCCTGGCTGGACTGGCCCTTCTTCGACGACGCCCACCGCACGCTGGCGCATGAGGCCGATGCCTGGTGCGCCCAATCCCTGGGCGATGTGGACCACCACGATGCCGATGCGGCCTGCCGCCAACTGGTGAAGGCCCTGGGCCAGGCCGGCTGGCTGCGCTATGCCGTGCCGTCCGGCCCCGGCGGCGCCTGGGGCGGGGCCTTGCCCGAGGTGGACTCGCGTGCGGTCTGCATCCTGCGCGAGACCCTGGCCCGCCATGAAGGCCTGGCCGACTTCGCCTTTGCCATGCAGGGCCTGGGCAGCGGTGCGATATCGCTCATGGGGTCGGATGCGCTGCGCCAGCGCTACCTGCCGCGCGTGGCGCGCGGCGAGGCCATTGCGGCCTTTGCGCTGTCCGAGCCCGATGCGGGCTCCGACGTGGCCGCCATGGCCTGCGAGGCGCGGCTCGAAGGCGACCACTATGTGCTCAACGGCGCCAAGACCTGGATCTCCAACGGCGGCATTGCCGACTTCTACTGCGTGTTCGCCCGCACGGGCGAGGCGCCTGGGGCGCGCGGCATCAGCGCCTTCGTGGTCGATGCGGACACGACGGGCTTTTCGATCGGCGAGCGCATCGAACTGATCGCGCCGCACCCGCTGGCCACCATCCGTTTCGACAACTGCCGCATACCCGTGTCGCAGCGCCTGGGCGAGCCGGGGCAGGGCTTCAAGCTGGCCATGATGACGCTGGACATCTTCCGCGCCTCGGTGGCCGCCGCCGCACTGGGCTTTGCGCGCCGCGCGCTGGACGAAGGCCTGGCACGCGCGAAGTCGCGCCGCATGTTCGGCCAGACCCTGGGCGACCTGCAGCTGACCCAGGCCGCGCTGGGCGACATGGACACGGCCATCGACGCATCGGCCCTGCTGACCTACCGCGCCGCCTGGATGCGCGATGTGAAGAAGACGCGCACCACGCGCGAGGCGGCCATGGCCAAGATGACGGCCACCGAATCGGCCCAGGCCGTGATCGACCGCGCGCTGCAGATGTTCGGCGGGGCGGGCGTGGTCTCGGGCATGCCGGTGGAGACGCTGTACCGCGAGATCCGCGCGCTGCGCATCTACGAGGGCGCGACCGAGGTGCAGAAACTCATCATCGCGCGCGAGCTGCTCAAGGCCTGAGCGGCAGGCTGCCCATTCAACGCAAAGCCAGGGAACATCGCATGCAAGCCTCCGCCCACATCGATACTTTCGCCCGGGACAACCTGCCGCCGCCCGACCAATGGCCCGAGTTCCTGCTCGACGGGCCGGACGTGGCCTATCCCGAACGCCTGAACTGCGCGGCCGAACTGGTCGATGCCATGGTGGCGCGCGGCCAGGGCGGCCGCGTGGCTCTGCGCTGGAGGCAGGGCGCGGACCAGGCCGCCATGACCTATGCCGAACTGCAGGCGCTGACCAACCGCATCGCCCATGTGCTGGTGGAAGACCTGCAGCTGGTGCCCGGCAACCGGCTGCTGCTGCGCGGCCCCAACAACGCCATGATGGCCGCGTCCTGGCTGGCCGCCATCAAGGCCGGGCTGGTGACGGTGCCCACCATGCCGCTGCTGCGTGCCAAGGAGCTGCAGCAGATCATCGCCAAGGCCCAGGTGCAGGCCGTGCTGTGCGATGTGCGCCTCAAGGACGAGGTGCAGCTGTGCCTGCAGCCCGGCCATGAACACCATTGCCCGGACCTTTCGCGCGTGCTGTATTTCAACGACAGCGCAGCCGATGCGCTGGACGCCCTGGCCGCAGCCAAGCCCGACACCTTCGCCTGCTGCGACACGGCGGCAGACGATGTCTGCCTGATCGCCTTCACCAGCGGCACTACGGGCGCGCCCAAGGGCTGCATGCATTTCCACCGCGACGTGCTGGCCATGTGCGACCTGTTCCCGCGCCATGTGATCCGGCCGGGCCCGGACGACATCTTCTGCGGCACGCCGCCGCTGGCCTTCACCTTTGGCCTCGGCGGGCTGCTGTGCTTTCCGCTGCGCGTGGGCGCCAGCACCGTGCTAGCCGAAAAGCTCACGCCCGAAGGGCTGCTGCAACTGGTGCAGGATTTCCGCGCCACCATCGTCTTCACCGCACCCACCTTCTACCGGCAGATGGCGGCGCAGGCAGCGCGCTTCGATCTGTCGTCGCTCAGGAAAAGCGTGTCGGCGGGCGAGGCCCTGCCCGACGCCACGCGCCAGCTGTGGAAGCAGGCCACGGGCATCGAGATGATCGACGGCATCGGCGGCACCGAGCTCATCCACGTGTTTGTGTCCAGCCCGCCCGAGGAGGTGCGCGAGGGCGCCATCGGCAAGGTCGTGCCCGGCTACGTGGCCCAGGTGGTGGACGACGACATGCAGCCCGTGCCCGACGGCACGCCCGGCCGCCTGGCCATCAAGGGGCCGACCGGCTGCCGGTATCTTGCCGACGAGCGCCAGAAGCGCTTTGTGCAAAACGGCTGGAACCTGCCCGGCGACACCTTTGTGCGCGACGCCGACGGCTATCTGTTCTATCAGGCGCGCAATGACGACATGATCATCTCGGCCGGCTACAACATCGCCGGCCCCGAGGTGGAGGATGCGCTGCTGCGCCACGAGGCCGTGGCTGAATGCGGCGTGATCGGCGCGGCAGACGACGAGCGCGGCCAGGTGGTCAAGGCCTTTGTGGTGCTCAAGCCCGGCTTTGCGGCCGGCGACGACATGGCCGCCACGCTGCAGGCCTTCGTCAAGGCCAGCATTGCGCCCTACAAGTACCCGCGCGCCATTGTCTTCGTGCCGGCCCTGCCGCGCACCGAGACCGGCAAGCTGCAGCGATTCGTGCTGCGCAAGATGCCGTGAGCGCGCGCCATGGCCTCCGCCTTCGTCAGCCAGGTGCAGGTGCTGTTTCGCCATTGCGATCCGGCCGGCATCGTCTTTTACCCGCGCTATTTCGAGATGGTCAACGACCTGGTCGAGGAATGGTTCGACAGGGGAATGGGCCTGCCCTTTCACACCCTGCATGTACAGCGCCAGGTGGGCACGCCCACGGTGTCGGTGCAATGCGATTTCACGGCGCCCAGCCGCTGGCACGACACGCTGCGCCAGGTATTGGAGGTGCGCCGCATCGGCGGGGCATCGTTCCAGTTCGATGTGCGTTTCGAGGGGCCGGACGGCCAACGCCGGCTGTCTGCGCGCATGACCATCGTCACCATGGATTTGCGCAGCATGAAGGCCACGCCACTGCCGGCCGATCTGCGCGAGCGCCTGCAGGCCTATCTGGTGCCGCAGGACGGTTTTACGGATTCAACGAGAACAGGATGAAGCAATGAAGACTCTGCAACCCCCGGGCTGGCTGGCGCCGCGAGGCTATGCCAATGGCATCCTCACCGAAATGACGGTCGGCTCCCGGCTGGTGTTCGTCGGCGGGCAGATTGGCTGGAACGGCCAGCAGCAATTCGAGACGGACGACTTTGCCGGACAGGTGCGGCAGGCGCTGGCCAATATCGTCGCCATCCTCGCCGAAGGCGGCGCCAGGCCCGAGCACATCGTGCGCATGACCTGGTATGTGACCGACAAGCAGGAATACGTGGCTGCCTATCCAGCCATTGGAAAGCACTACCGCGAACTGATCGGGCGGCATTTCCCGGCCATGACGGCCGTGGAGGTGGCGGATCTGGTGGAAGACCGGGCCAAGGTGGAGATCGAGGTCACGGCGGTGGTGCCGGCCTGATGTCCCTCCGCGCGCCATTTGCGCGCCAACCGGGCAATGCCCGCGCATGTGAGCCGCCGAGCGGGCGGGCACATGCGCGGCAGGGACTCACTTGATTTCGAACAGGGTGCGGTCCTTGCCCAGGATCCAGTTCGGCGGCTTGCCGCGGCCGGTCCAGGTCTTGCCGGACTCGGGGTCCTGGTATTTGGCGGGAGCGCTCTTTTTGCCATCGGGCTTCCAGGGGAAGACCTGTTGTGCCGTGAAGCCGAACTCACGGACCAGCTCCTGCACCGATGCCAGGGCCGCTTTGGACTCCAGCTTGCGGGCATCGTCGATTTGCTGGTCGAGCAATTTTTTCTGGGCAATCAGCTCTTGGTATGTAGTCATCTTGATGGAAGAATTTCTAAGTGCGGCTATTTGTGTGAAAACTGCGCAGCAAGAGCCTGGACCCAGGACTCTTTGCAGAATGGTCAATTCTGGTGCATGTGCAGTGGGGATGAAGAACTCACCGTAAGTACAAATACTGATGATGTTGGCGCTCTATGGAGGGTAGGGCGCTTCTTCTCATGCCTGGGCATATTCCAAGGCGATCCGCATTATATCCAGGGCAATCTGGATAACCGGCACTTTACAAAAGCTGTTGTGTCGTTGTTACATTTGCAGAGCACTGTGGTTGGCGCTTCCTCCTCTGGAGACGACGTGCTGTCATGGCTTTTTCAGGGGACTGCGCAACGTTGGCCGCGAAAGTTCCGCCTTGGTTATGGAAAACAATCAACATTTGCATTTTAACAATCAAATCATAAAATCGATTTATAAAATATATTACATGTGATTTGATCGAGTTATTCAATGCATTGATTGATGCCTGCGGTTTCATTTGAATAATCGATTTGCGGGATAGGTTTTTTTTATTGTCAAAGATCGCTTGTTCGAATGGTGAATGGCGGCGCCTTCTGTCTATACAGGACAAGCGCATCGGCTTACCGATTGCCGGAGCCATTGCAGCCTGCAGTCGTTTCAAGGGTGATTCTTGAATCGGATTTCGCGGCCCGGCCATGCGGCAGTCGGCGGGCGGCAGGCACCGAACGCTTGATTGGCGCGCTACCAACAGCCTGTTAGGATCGCCGCACTACAACGATCCACCACCTGGCAGACATGGCAAGAAGGCAGACCAGCGCCCACGACGGCAACGAGACCCGCGAGACCCTTCTCAAGCTGGCCGCCCGCACCTTCGGTGAGCAGGGCTACTCTGCCACCACCATGCGCAACATTGCCGAGCAGTCCGGGATCGAGGCCGCCAGCATCTACTACCACTTCGCCTCCAAGGAGGAACTGGTGGACGAGGTCATGGAGCAGGGCGGCAATCGCATCATCAGCCAGCAGCAGGAGCGCCTTGCCGCGCTGGGCGCCGACGCCACGGCCGAGCAGCGCTTTCGCGCAGCCGTGCTGGGCCAGATGGCGGGGCTGGTAAAGCATGGCGACTTCGCCCTGGCCCACGGCCGGCTGCTGGGCCAGTTGCCCGACAAGGTGCGCGAGCGCCAGATCAAGCGCCGCGAGCGCCACCAGAAATTCTGGAGCGGCCTGCTGGAAGACCTGCGTGCCGAAGGCCGCCTGCGGGCCGACGCCGACATCCACCTGGCGCGCATCATGATCCTGGGCAGCATCAACTCCATACAGTCCTGGTTCAACCCCCGCAAGGGCTCGCTGGAGAAGGTGGCGGACCAGATCTGCGACATGTTCTTCCGGGGCGTGGGACCGGCAGATAAATAGGCGCAAGGCTGAAAAGCGCCAATCGGCCTGTCACATGCCGGTGGCATATTCCCGCGCTGCTGTCCCGGCCCAGTGCAGAAAATGGCGGCGGGTTGTTAATGATATTTAACTGTCAATAGTAAGATCGCCGTCTTATGCGTCTGCTTGTTTTGCGCCTGCTATTGCTGGCCGTGTTCTTCAACACGGCCATTGGCATGCCCCTGCACGGCGCAACGCATATCCGCCAGGCGGTGGCCGGGCCTGCCCAGGCTTTTGTAGGCCTCAACGGCTGCGAAGATGATGCGCTGGCCGGCCAGGCCGGCCAACGCGGCCAGGCTGGCGAAAAGGCTGAAGTCGTCGAAGCCGCCGAAGCCGTCTGCGCATGGTGCATGGGCCATGCACCGCATGCGGCGGCCTGGCTGACGCACTTCGGCCTGCCGCTGGCCGTGGCCGCGCCGCCTGAGAGGGTACCGCCGCGCACCGTGGGTGGCACCATCCCCTCGCAGAACCGCTGGGCCTTTGCATCGCGCGACCCGCCGCGCTGAACCCGCAAGCACTTTTCTCCTTCTCTGCCGCCAGCGCCCATTGGTGCCGGCGGCATGTCCGTGTTTGCGCGCGCCGGCTGTGGATGCCGGCGGCATGCGCCTGTGCCCGTTTTCACCATGACTGCCTTCTTCTTCCCCGCGAAGCCGCTTCCCCGCCTTCGCCCGCTGCCGCTTGCCCTGAGCGCTGCCGCCTTCCTGTCCATGCCCGCGCTGGCCCAAGGCCAGGATCCGTCCTCCGGCCCCGCCGCCGCTTCCGATTCCGCTTCTACGCAGGAGCAGGCGCTGCTGCCTGCCGTGGAAGTCGTGGGCCGAACGGCCTCGGGCGCCTATCACACCGACGAGGCGGCCGGCGCCAAGACCGACCTGCCGCTGCGCGAGCTGCCGCAGTCGGTGCGCGTGATCACGCGCCAGGCCATGGACGACCTGGGCGCCACCAAGCTTGACGACGTGCTGGACTACGTGGGCGGCGTCTCGCGCCAGAACAACTTTGGCGGGCTGTGGGACAACATCGTCATCCGCGGCCTGCCCGGCGACCAGAACGTGGGCATGGCCACCCTGTTCAACGGTTTTTCCTCGGGGCGCGGCTTCAATGCGCCACGTGACCTGGCCGGCGTGGAGCGCATCGAGTTCCTCAAGGGCACGGCCGCTGCGCTCTATGGCAGCAGCGAGCCGGGCGGCACGCTGAACGTGGTCTCCAAGCGCCCGCTGTGGACGCCTTCGCATTCCGTGGAAGCCTATGCAGGCAGCTACGGCCTGCGGCGTGGCGCGCTGGACACCACGGGACCGGTGGGCGAGAACTTTGCCTACCGGCTCAACATCGCCGTGGAGGACCGCGACAGCTTCCGCGATTTCGTGGGCGCCAGCCGCCAGGTGATCGCACCGGCCTTCACCTGGAAGCTGGGGCGCGATACGGTGCTGGAGTACTCGGGCGAGCTGCTGCGCCACAAGACGCCGCTGGACCGCGGCGTGGTGGCCGTGGGCGACCGGCTGGGCGCCATCTCGCGCAGCCGCTTCCTGGGCGAGCCGGGCGACGGCGATGTGACGGTGGAAAACCGCACCCACCAGTTCATCGTCTCGCACGAGTGGAGCGCGCAATGGCGCAGCCGCCTGGGCCTGTCCTATCGCGAAACCTCGATCAACGGCTTTTCCACCGAACCCCACGCGCTGCTGGCCAATGGCGACCTCACGCGCCAGCGGCGTTTCCGCGACTACCAGTCCGACGATATCGCCGTGCAGGCCGAGCTGCAGGGCACGGTGAAAACGGGCGCCGTCGAACACGAGCTGCTGCTGGGCCTGGAGAGCTTTCGCTTCGAGATGGACACGCTGATGCTGCGCGCCAACCCGACGGCGGCCAATCCCTACGCCATCAACATCTACAACCCCATCTACGGCGGTGCGCGCCCCGTGCCCACGGCCAATACCGACACCTTCGAGCGGCAGCGCAACACGGCGTTCTACCTGCAGGACGCCATCAAGCTCTCGCCCCAATGGCGCGTGGTGGCCGGCCTGCGCATGGACCGCTATGACCAGTCGCTGCACAACCGCCGCACGGGCGCGACCACCCAGCAGGACCCGGCCTCGACCTCGCCGCGCCTGGGCCTGAGCTGGCTGCCGCTGCCGCAATGGACCTTCTATGCCAACGCGGGCCGCTCGTTCCGGCCCAACGTGGGCATCGATGTGGCCGGTGCGGGCTTCAGCCCCGAATCCGGCCGTTCCATGGAGTTGGGCGCCAAGTGGGAAAGCGCCGACCAGCGCATGGGTGCCACGGCTGCGCTGTTCGACATCCGCAAGCGCAATGTGCTGACGGCCGACCCGGGCAACGCCGGCTATTCGGTCTCGGCCGGCGAGATCCGCAGCCGGGGCCTGGAATTCGACTTCGCCGGCCAGGTCACGCAGCGCTGGCGCCTGAATGCGAGCCTGGTGCTCAACGACGTGGAGATCTCCCGCGACAACACGCTGGAGGTGGGCGGGCGCCTGCTCAACGTGCCCAAGGTCAACGGCAGCGTGCTGGCGGTCTACGAGAACGCCTTCTCCAACGGCCAGCGCTATGGCATCGGCGGCGGCGTCACCCACATGGGCAAGCGCCTGGGCCAGGCCCGCACGCAGGCCGAGGCCGATGCCGGCAAGGCCGCCTTCGAGCTGCCCAGCTACACCACGGCCAAGCTGGTTGCCTACTGGCGCATCAGCCCTACGCTGCGCCTGACGCTGGACGTGGACAACCTCTTCGACAAGACCTACTACACCAGCTCGTACAGCCGGCTGTGGGTGACGCCGGGCACGGCCCGCACCGTCACCGTAGGCCTTCAAGCAAAGTTCTGAGCCCCGCCATGCATTCATCCCTTCCTGTTTCTTCCAACCCCACTTCTGCCTCCACGCCCGTGCTCCAAGCGCTGGGCGTCGTGGTGGACTATGGCGAGCGCACCATCCTCCAGGGCCTGGACCTGGCCGTGCATGCGGGCGAGATCTATGCGCTGCTGGGCGCCAACGGCGCGGGCAAGACCACCACGCTGAGCCTGCTGCTGGGCTTTGTGCGGCCGCGCAGCGGACAGGTGCGCGTGCAGGGCGTGGACCCGGTGACGGCGCCTGCGCAGGCGCGTGCCCTGATCGCCTATATCCCCGAGAACGTGGCGCTGTACGAGCACCTGAGTGCGCGCGAGAACGTGGCCTACCTGCTGGAGCTGGCGGGTCAGCCGGCTGCGGCCGGCGCCATCGGCCAGGCGCTGTCTGCCGCAGGGCTGGACGCCGCTGCGCACGACCGGCGCGTCTCCGGCTTTTCCAAGGGCATGCGCCAGAAAGTGGCGATTGCGCTGGCGCTGGCGCGCAGGGTGCCGGCGCTGCTGCTGGACGAACCCACCTCGGGCCTGGACCCGCAGGCCACGGCCGAGTTCAGCCGGCTGCTCCTGCAGTTGCGCGGCCAGGGCGTGGCCATTCTCATGGTCACGCACGACCTGCTGGGGGCCGCCGACGTGGCCGACCGCATGGGCTTCATCGCAGGCGGGCGTCTGGTCGAGGAAGTGGCGGCCAGCGGAGAGGAGCGCTTCGATGTGCGCGCACTGCACCGCCACTATGCAGGGGTGGGCACGGACACGCACACGGGCACGGGCACGGACACGCACATTGAAGCCGACACGCAGGGAGCGGCGGCATGAGCGCGGCCTGGACCATTGCGCGCGAGGAATGGCGCCTGCTGCTGCGCGACCGCGTGGCCGTGCTGGGGATGGCGCTGTGGCTGCTGCTCAGCGCCGCTGCCGCCTTCACCGCCTGGGACCAGCGCAGCGCGGCCCAGGCCCAGCGCGAGCGCCACCAGTCCCAGGTGGACAGCGAGTTCGAAGCCCAGCCCGACCGCCATCCGCACCGCATGGTGCATTACGGCCACTTCGTGTTCCGCCCGCTCAATCCGCTGGCGGCCTTTGATTCGGGCATCGACGCCTACACCGGCCACACGCTGTTTCTGGAGGGCCACCGCCAGAACAGCGCCAACTTCGGCGATGTGCGCCAGTCCTCGCTGCTGCTGCGGTTCGGCCAGCTCACGCCGGCCTTTGTGCTGCAGGTGCTGGCGCCGCTGCTGCTGATCTTCATGGGCCATGCCTGCATTGCACGCGAGCGCGAGGCCGGCACCCTGCGCGTGCTGCTGGCCCAGGGCGTGGGCACGCGGCAGTTCGTGGCCGGCAAGCTGCTGGCGCTGGCGGGCGTGGCGGCCCTGGTGCTGCTGCCGGCCCTGCTGGCCCTGGCCTGGATGGCCGTGGCCACGCCGGTGCCCATCAGCCTGGTGGCCACGCTGGCGGCAGGCCATGTGCTGTGGCTGATGCTTTGGGCGGTGGGCATCGTCGCTGTCTCGGCCTTCATGCGGCGCGGGCGCGATGCCTTGCTGGCCCTGCTGGCGGCCTGGGCCGTCGCCGTGGTGCTGCTGCCCCGTCTGGTGCCGGAGCTGGTGGGATCTGCCCTGGCGCTGCCCACGCGTTTCGAGACCGACATCGCCACCGCGCGCGAGCTGGCGGCGCTGGGCGACAGCCACAATCCCGACGATCCCTATTTCGCCGCTTTCCGCGCCAGGGTGCTGGCGCAGTACGGTGTCTCGCGCGTCGAGGACCTGCCCGTCAACTACAAGGGACTGGTCGGCATGGAAGGCGAGCGGTTGACGAGTGAACTCTTCAGGCGCCATGCCGAGGCCAGCTTCGATCTGCAGGCCGAGCAACTGCGCCGGGCTGACGCATTTGCCCTGATCAGCCCCGTGATCGCGCTGCGCCGCCTGTCCATGGCCGTGGCCGGGACCGACTTGCAAGGCTACCGGCGCTTTCTGGAGCAGGCCGAGCAGCATCGCTACCGCATGGTGCAGGCCCTCAACCGCCTGCAGGTGGACAAGCTCAGCTATGCGGGCGACCGATCGAGCCGCGACAACCGCATCGGCCACGAGCACTGGCGCGGCGTCTCCGATTTCCACCATGAGCCCGATCCACCGCTGGCGGCCCTGCACCGTGCGGCGCCTGCCGCCTATGTGCTGTTGGCATGGCTGGCTGTATTGACGGTGGCCTTGCTGCTGGCCACGCAACGGCTGGGGAGGGTGGCGCGATGAGCTGGCTCCTGCATGAATGGCGTCTTCTGACGCGCTCGCGCCTGGCGCTGTGCGCCCTGGCCTTGCTGTTGCTGCTGTCCACGCTGGCCGTGCTGTCGGGCCTGCGCGAGATCGCTTCGCAACGCCTGACCCTGGACCGCCTTGCGCAACTGCAGCAACAGGACATGGCGGCCCAGGCAAGCCGGCATGCGCAGTCCGGCGATGCAGGCTCGGTGGCCTACTACGGCTTTCACGCCACCTGGGATGCGCCATCGTCCACGGCCTTTCTGGCCCTGGGCCTGCGCGATGCCGCGCCCTATGTGCTGCGCGTGCGCGCGCTGGCGCTGCAGGCACAGCTGCATGAAGGAGAAAGCTTCAACCCGGAGCTGGCGCTGGCGGGCCGCTTCGACTTCGCCTTTGTGCTGGTCTACCTGGTGCCGCTGTTCCTGATTGCGCTGCTCTACGACTTGGTCTCGGGCGAGCGCGAATCGGGCCGCCTGGGCATGCTGCAGGCCATGCCTGGCACCGGGCGGCGGCTGTGGCTGCGCCGCGCGGCACTGCGTTCCGTGCTGGTGCTGGCCTGCGTGGCACTGCCTGCCCTGGCAGGCGCACTGGCCGGTGGGGCAGCGGCGGGCGCCCTTGCCACGGTGCTGCTGTCCGCCACGGCCTATGTGGTTTTCTGGAGCGGCCTGTGCCTGGTGGTTGCCGCGTTGGGCGGCAGCTCGGTCGCCAATGCCATGGCCCTCATGGGCTGCTGGGCCGTGCTGACCCTGGTGCTGCCCACGCTGGCCAATGCCGCGCTGTCGCGTGCCATCCCCGTGAGCCAGGGCGTGGAGCTGATGCTGGTCCAGCGCCAGACCGTGCATGGCGCCTGGGACCTGCCGCGCGAGCAGACCATGGAGCGCTTTTTCCGCAACCACCCCGAATGGCGCGACACCGCGCCGCTGCCTGCAGGCTTTCACTGGAAGTGGTACTACGCCTTCCAGCAGCTCGGCGATGAAAGTGTCGCGCCCCAGTTCGCCGCCTACCGCGCCGGCCTGCAGGCACGCCAGGCCTGGACCGGGCGCCTGGGCTGGCTGCTGCCCGGCGTGGGCGTGCAGGCTGCGCTGCACCGCCAGGCTGGCACCGACCTGCTGGCGCAACTGGCCTATCAGGACGACATCGCCGCCTTTCACGCACGCCTGCGCGCCTTCCTCTATCCCTACCTGTTTGAGGACCGCACATTCGGTGCGCAGGATTTTGCAGCCCAGCCCGTCTTCACGGCCAGCCCACGGCCTGCGCGGCAGGCCTGGGGGCAGACGGCAATGCTGTGGATGGTGGCTGCGCTGGCCTTGCTGGCCGGCGGTGTTGCCGCAGGCCGCGTGCGGCCGGGCGGGCGCTGAGGCCAAGGGCGAGCGAAAAAGGAAACAGCCATGGTTCAGGCAGGGCCTGCACCATGGCTGTCATCTTCTTGATCCGTGGGCCCGAGGCTGAGCCTGAGGCGGGCGGCTCCCTGTTATTGCACGTTCTGGTGGCAGTCGCTGCAGACGCCGTACAGCGTCATCTCATGGCGCTCCACCACAAAGCCTTCGGGGGCGATGCGCTGCATGTCGCCCGGACAGCCGGGCACGTTGAACACGCGGTTGCAGCTCATGCAGCGGAAATGGTGATGGTGGGCGCGGCCGCTGAGTTCGTAGCGCGTGGCCTCGCCGGGCAGGTCCACGGCCTGCACTTCGCCCGCTTCCATCAGCTGCTTGATGTTGCGGTACACCGTGGCCAGCCCGATGGCTGGCACCTCACGCTGCGCTGCGCCGAGGATCTCGGCCGGCAGCAAGGGGCGTCCAGCCTCTTCCATGACCGTGCGTATCGAGCTGCGTTGACGGGTCGAGCGTTCCATAGGCCTGAACAAGCGCTCCACGATGGGCTGAGTGTGTCTAGTCATGGTGGTTCCGTTATTTACTATAACAATCTCGACGCGATTAATCAGTGCTCACGAGCGCTCACAGCTGAAATTTACACTGTGTTTACCTGCGGGTCCCACAAGCATGGAGATGCAGTGTGTGCAATGGATCTCTGCCCCAAGGGGAAGGAACTCCATTTGACAGACACCAGGTGCTCCATTCTTGCCAGTTTTCGCGAGTATATGTGGTGAGCATTCGATGGACCTTATGCGCTCGTTAAATGCCATAGCCGTCAACAATGCTGTAATGGGGTGTAATTGATCTATTGATTGAAGAGTGCTTGGAATGAGGGTGTGTATGGTGCTTGCCGTCAGGGCTGCAAGAGGCGGTGCCGGCCCAAGGTGAGATGCAATTACTTACATGGACAGTGTATTGCCAATACGGGTAGATTGCCTCAATGCGCTTCGTTTGTCCATGATCCGTTTCCTTGAAAGGGGAAAGGACGCCGCCCCGGAACTAGCGCCCAGGGTGGTTTGCGCAATGACATTCCGAGTCGCGATCCACAGGCGATTGGGCCATGAAGTGCATTTTTGCGAATTGCGCGGCCGGAAAAAAATCAGCCAGCCTTTCAGCCTCGATTGGGAAATGCTCAGCGAAAGCATCTTCGCCAAGGCCCTGTTGGGTAAAGCACCACCATAGAAATACAAATCCAGGGCGGCGCAATGCGCTACATCGACGGAATCGTCACCCGCCTGGGCATGCAGGGCCAGAACCACCGCGGCTACGCCTGCAAGGCCCGCCTGAGCCCCTGGCTGTGGCTGGCCACGCGCAGGAGCGACTTTCGCATCTTCCAGAACCAGACCGTGCCCGACATCGTCGAGCAGGTATTGGCGTCTATGGCCATCCGCTGCGAAAGAAACGCACGCGCGGCTATCGCAGCGGGGACTGCTGCGCTCAATTCAACGAAAGCGATTGCGACCTTGTCCCGCGATGGATGCAGCACCAAGGCATCTACTTCTTCTTCGAGCATGCCTCGCACGGCGCATTGCCCGGGGATGAATCCATTCCTTTGTATCCTCCTGAAAAGGCCGGCGCAGGCGATCCGCAAAACATCCACGCCCGGCAGCTGGAGCAGTAAATCAAGCCGGGCCGCCATTGCAGCGACGGCCCCGAAGTTGCACGGGCAGGCATGGCCAGGACGTACCAGTAAGCCGCATGGAACAGATGCGGTCCAGGCGCTGCGGCCCCTGGCCTGGGCATGCCGGCCAGGGATCTCGTTCAAGTCCGGTTGATGGACACGCCACCATCGACCACCATGGCCGTCCCCGTGATGAAGCTGGATGCGTCCGACGCCAGAAACAGCGCCGCCGCGGCGATTTCTGCGGGCGTGGCGAGGCGCTTGAGCGCGTGCAGGTTTTCGACGAAGGCGCGCGCCTCGGGCGTGGGGGTGCTGGCGCGGCCCATGGGAGTGTCGGTGCCGCCGGGCAGCAGGGCGTTGGCGCGCAGGCCGCGGGGACCGTATTCGGCGGCGATGACCTGGGTGAGGCCGACGAGGCCGGCCTTGCTGGCGGCATAGGCGCCCATGCCGGGCAGGCCCGCCGTATGGCCCACGAAGGTGGAGGTGAAGATCAGCGAGCCGCCGCCGCGTGCCAGCAGGGCCGGTATCTGGTGCTTGGCGCCCAGAAAGGCACTGGTGAGGTTGGTGGCGATGGCGTCCTGCCAGGCCTGCAGCGAGAGATCGGGGAGGGCGCAGGGATCGCCGGTCATGCCGGCATTGTTGAAGGCGATGTCCAGGCCGCCAAAGCGTGCCGTGGCGGTCTCGACCAGGGCCTGTGCCAGCGGCTCGTCCCGCACGTCGCCGGCCAGCGCGATGGCCTGGCCGCCGTCCTGCTCTATCTCCGCCACCAGGGCCTGCAGTTGCGCCTGGCGGCGGGCCGTGAGGACCAGCCTGGCGCCGTGGCGGGCAAACAACCTGGCGGCTTCGCGGCCTATGCCTGAGCTGGCGCCCGTGATGAGGGCGACTTTTCCGTGGAGTTGCTGTGGCGATGGCTGCATCTCGCACCTTTTCTTTCCGTGAATGAGGGAAAGCGGTTTGTAGTGTGGCGCAGGCGGACGCGCATCCCGCTTCTTGCACGGGCGCCGGGCCGCGCTCGGTGGTGCCGGGTTGTGCCGGGCTGCACATGGTCGCAGCGGGCTCGGCAGAGCTCAGTCTTCGCCCAGCTCCAGGTGCGCGAACAGGTCGGCCAGCGTGGGCGTGGAGCGTGCGGGCCAGATGGCGCTGAGGTCCAGGCTGGGCAGGGCCTGGCCGTCACGCACCTCGCAAAAGCGCACGCCGCGAAAGTCCATGGAGCGTATCCAGCTGGGCAGCAGGGCCACGCCGCAGCCGCCGGCCACGCAAGCCAGCACGGTGAGGGTGCGGTTGGCTTCCTGCGCCACATGGGCCTCGTGCCCGGCCTTGCGCAGCGCGTCGAGGATGCCGGCATGCAGCACGGGCAATTGCGCCTGCGGGTACATCACCAGCCCGGCCTCGGCGATCTGGGCCAGGCTGACCTGGCCGTCCTCGCCGATCTGGAATTCATCGGGCACGGCGGCCACCAGACGCTCGCGCAGCAGCTGGCGCTCGCGCATGCGCCCGCCCACGGCCACGGGCGTGTGCATGAGGCCGATATCGATGGCGCCGGTCTGCAGGGCCTCGGCCTGCTCGGCATTGCTCATCTCGCGCAGGATGACGCGCACGCCGGGCGCCTGCTGCCGCAACGCGCGCAGGGCGCGGGGCAGGGTGCCGAAAAGCGCCGAGGACACTAGGCCCACGGTCAACTGGCCCGCACTGCCCCTGGCGATCTCGCGCGCGCGGCTGGCGGCGGCATCTATGCGGGCCACGCTGGTGCGCACATCGTCCAGCATGGCCAGGGCGGCTGGGGTGGGCAGGGCGCCCTGGCGTGAGCGCTGGAACAGCTGTACGCCCAGGTCTTTTTCCATGCGGGCCAGGGTCTGGCTCAGGGCCGGCTGTGCAATGCCCAGCCAGTCGGCTGCGCGGCTGACGCTGCCCTGGTCCACCACCGCGAGAAAGTAGCGCAGATGCCGGGTTTCCATATTGATCCGGTATGAATAAATCCATTTTGAAGAATGGAAATATATACCCCCCGTTCCTAGAATCCGGCCCCATGCCCCCAGCGCCGCGCCTTGCGTGGCGCAACCCACAAGGAGTTCTTCCCGTGTCTGCCGTGCCCCGGTTCGCCATTGCGTCCAGCGTCGATACCCACGCCCATGTCTTCGAGCGTGGCCTGCCCATGCCGGATGCGCGCCGCTACGCGCCCGACGAGGACGCGCTCCTGGGCACCTATCTGCACCACCTGGACACGCACGGCCTGGCCCATGGCGTGCTGGTGCAGCCCAGCTTTCTGGGCACGGACAACAGCTACCTGTTCAAGGCGCTGCGCGCCCAGCCGCAGCGCCTGCGCGGCGTGGCCGTGGTGGATGAGAGCACGGGCGATGAACAACTGCAGGCCCTGGCCGATGCCGGCGTGGTGGGCATGCGCCTGAACCTGATCGGCCTGCCTTTGCCCGATCTGAATGCGCCCGGTTGGCGCCGCGTGCTGGAGCAGGCCAACGCCCTGGGCTGGCATGTGGAGCTGCACCTGCAGGCCGGGCGCTTGCCGGACCTGCTGCCCGCCTTGCTGGCGGCCGGCTGCCGCGTGGTGGTTGACCACTTCGGGCGCCCTGACCCGGCCCTGGGCGTGCGCGACCCGGGCTTTGGCTATCTGCTGCAGCAGGCCGACAGCGGCCGTGTGTGGGTCAAGCTGTCCGCGCCCTACCGCATCTGGCAGGCCGCCGACTGCGCCGCCTCGGGCCGGCAGGCCACCGCGCAATTGCTGCAGGCCTTCACGGCCGGGCGGCTGCTCTGGGGCAGCGACTGGCCGCACACGCAGCACGCCGGCCAGGCCAGCTATCCGGCGGCCGTGCGCTGGCTGCAGGACTGGCTGGACGATGCCGGCCCCCTGCAGGCCGTGCTGGGCCGCACCGCCTTCGAGCTGTTCCGATTCCAAAACGACATGCCAAACCAAGGAGACACACCATGAATTCCCTGTCCAGACGCACCGCCAGCCTGTGGGCGGCCGCAGGCCTGCTTTCGGCCGTTGCCGGCATGGCCGCGCCGGCTGCAGCGACTGCGGCGGCTGCAGCGGCCAACTACCCCGAGCGCCCCGTCACCCTGGTCGTGACCTATCCGCCGGGCGGCACCGTCGATGTGGTGGCGCGCCTGATCGGCCCCAGGCTGTCTGCCGAGCTGGGCCAGCCCGTGGTGATCGAGAACCGGGGCGGGGCAGGCGGCATGATCGGCGGCGCCCAGGTGGCCAAGGCCCAGCCCGACGGCTACACGCTGATGCTCGATGCTTCCAACCACGCGCAGAACCCCGCCATCCACGCGCGCATGCAGTTCGACACGCTCAAGGCCTTCGCGCCGGTCTCGCTGCTGCTGCGCGTGCCCAATGTGCTGGTGGTTGCGCCTTCGTCGCCCATCAAGAGCGTGCAGGACCTGATCCAGGCCGGCCGCTCCGAAGGGGGCGGGCATCTGTACTTTGCGTCCGCAGGCCCGGGCTCGGCCCAGCACCTGGCGGGCGAGCTGTTCAACCTGCTGGCCAGGACGCAGCTGCACCATGTGGCCTACAAGGGCGGCGGCCCGGCCATGATGGATGTGATGTCGGGCCAGGTGCCGCTGATGTTTGCCAGCATGGGCTCGGCCTGGCAGCACGTGAAGACCGGCAAGCTGCGCGCGGTGGCCGTGGGCGGGCTGGAGCGCTCCAAGGCCGCGCCCGAGCTGCCGACCATTGCCGAGTCGGGCGTGCCCGGCTACGAGACCTATGAATGGAACGCCATCTTAGCGCCGGCCGGCACGCCGCCCGCCATCGTGAACCGGCTGTCCACGGTGCTGGCCAAGGTGCTGCGCGAACCCGCCATCGTGGAGCGGCTCGCTGGCATAGGCGCCGAGCCCATAGGCTCCACGCCGGCCGAGCTGGAGACCTTCCGCCGCGCCGAGATCGCCAAATGGCAGAAGGTGGTGAAGGATTCCCGGCTCAAGCTGGACTGAGCGCGTGCAGGCCAGAAAGCGGACCATTGCGGTCTGCTGTGCACCGCAGGCAGCCCTGGCGCGTTGAACAGGTACGGGCGCTGGCTTGAACGGGTTCTTACACCTTTTCAGGCGCAGCGGCCCACGCGGCCCCGCGCGCTTGGTAGAAACGGGGCCTTTCCTGTTTCACCCACTTCAAAAGAACATGGCCCTGCTCACCTTGCGAACCACCTTGCGCGCCGCGGCCGCCTTTGCGCTGGCCTGCTCGGCCCTTGCGGCCCAGGCGCAGACCTACATCAGCGGCTCGGTCTCGGGCCAGCTGGCACCGGGCGTCTACGGCACCGTGGACATCGGCAACGCGCCGCCGCCAGCGCTGCTGTACCAGCGCCCCGTGATCATTGCGCCGGCCCCCATGGCTCCGCCGCCTGTCTACATGTGGGTGCCCCCGGGCCACGCCAAGCACTGGGGCAAGCATTGCGCCCGCTACGGCGCCTGCGGCCGCCCGGTGTACTTCCTGCGCAACCCGCCGCCGCACTGGCATGCCGGGCCGCCGCGTCCCGATCCGCGCTGGCGCGAGGAGCGCCGCCACCGCGAATGGGAACACCGCCGCGATGACCGCCGCTGGGACCGTGACGACCGCCACGATCGCCATGGCGGGCGTGGTGATGACCACCGCGGCCCCGGGCATGGCCATGATCGCGGCCGGGGCCATGGCCGCGATTGAGCGGCACCGCATAAAAATAAGTTGTATCAAGCAGTTGCGGCGCCCGTGCGCCGCAACCCGCAGCGCAAGCCTGGCACTGAGCTATGCCGGTTTGCTATAGCTGCTAGCGGGCTTGCTCAGTGGTGCCTCGCCCGCGCCATGCTCACAATAGCTGTCATACCCATACTGATAGAGACAGCCATGCAAACGGCCATTCCCTGCCTGCTGATGCGGGGCGGTACTTCCAAGGGCCCCTTCTTCCGGGCCACCGATCTTCCCTCCGACCTGCCCACGCGTGACCGCGTGCTGCTCGCGGCCATGGGCTCGCCCGACAAGCGGCAGATCGACGGCGTGGGTGGCGCGCATCCGCTGACCAGCAAGGTCGGCATCGTCAGCCTCTCCGATAAGGAGGGCATCGACCTCGAATTCCTCTTCGCCCAGCTGCAGCCCGACAAGGACACGGTGGACACCACGCCCAACTGCGGCAACATGCTGGCCGGCGTGGTTCCCTTTGCGCTGGAGACCGGCATGGTCTCCTCGCGCGGCGAGACCAGCACCTTCCGCGTGCTGACGCTGAACACCGGCATGGCGGCCGACATCACCGTGCAGACGCCCGGCGGGCAGGTGGAGTACGAAGGTTCGGCCCGCATCGACGGCGCGCCCGGCAGCTCGGCACCCATCGAGATCAGTTTCCTGGACACGGCCGGCTCGGTCTGCTCGGGCCTGCTGCCCACGGGCAAGCCCCGGGACACGGTCACGGTGACGGGCGAGGGTTTCGAAGACTTCACGCTTGACGTCACCTGCATAGACAACGGCATGCCGCTGGTGATCTTCAAGGCCGCCGACGTGGGCGCAACCGGCCTGGAGACCGTGGCCGAACTCAACGCCGACACCGATCTCAAGCGCCGCATCGAGGCGCTGCGCCTGCAGATCTCCCGGACCATGGGCCTGGGCGATGTCTCGGCCAAGAACTACCCCAAGATGACGCTGATCGCGCCGCCCCAGCATGGCGGCGCGCTGACCACGCGCAGCTTCATCCCCCACGTCTGCCATGACGCCATCGGCGTGCTGGCAGCCGTCACCGTCGGCACGGCCGTGAAGATGCCGGGCACCGTGTGCGACGGCGTGGCGCAGCTCACGCAGGGCGCGGGCCCGCTCACGGTGTCGGTGGAGCATCCCACGGGCGAATTCAGCGTGACGCTGGACAGCGATCCGGCACATCCCGAGGTGGTGACCAAGGCGGCCCTGCTGCGCACGGCGCGCCTGCTGATGCGTGGCGAAGTGATGGTTCCGCGCTCGGTCTGGGACGGCCGCAGGCAGGACTGAAGAAACAGCGCAGGGGCTTGCCGGCCCCTGCAGTGCAAGGGGCGGGTCGCGCGCGCAGATGCGGTATCCGCCAGGCCGAGAGACAGTGGAAGAGACAAGTCATGACATCCGTCCAGAAGGACGCCGCAGCAACCGGCGTCAATGTGCAGACCCTGCTCAACGAGCACCCGTTTTCGGGATTCCAGTGGGTGATCTTTGCGCTGTGTTTCCTGATCGTTCTGCTCGATGGCTTTGACACGGCGGCCATCGGCTACATCGCGCCCTCGCTGATCGGCGAGTGGGGCGTGAGCAAGCCTGCGCTGGCGCCCGTGCTCAGCGCGGCGCTGTTCGGCCTGGCCGCAGGCGCCCTGTTCTCTGGTCCGCTGGCTGACCGGCTGGGTCGCAAGTCCGTGCTGGTGGGGTCGGTGGCGGTGTTTGCCGTGTCCTGCCTGGCTTCGGGCTTTTCGCCCGACATCTGGACGCTGGCCGTGCTGCGCTTCGTCACCGGCCTGGGCCTGGGCGCCGCCATGCCCAATGCCGTCACGCTGATGAGCGAGTACTGCCCTGATTCGCGCCGCGCCACGCTGACCAACGCCATGTTCTGCGGCTTTCCGCTGGGCGCGGCCTTCGGCGGCTTTCTGGCGGCCTGGATGATTCCGCATTTCGGCTGGCGCAGCGTGCTCATCCTGGGCGGTGCCGCGCCGCTGCTGCTGCTGGTGGCCCTGATCGTGCTGCTGCCTGAATCCGTGCGCCACATGGTGGCCAACAACTACCCGGCGGAGCGCATCCGCAAGGTGCTGGCGCGCATTGCCGGCGATGCCGTGCAGGGCGTGCAGCGCTTCGTGATGACCGAGTCAAAGCCCGAGCCCGAATCCCAGGCCAGCAGCGGCATGGGCGTGGTGCTGTCGCGCGAGTACCGGGTGGGCTCGATCATGCTGTGGATCGCCTACTTCATGGGACTGGTCATCTTCTACGCGCTGATGAACTGGATGCCCGTGCTGTTCAAGGAAGCGGGCCTGGACCCCAAGACCGGCACCCTGGTGGCCGCGCTGTTCCCGCTGGGCGGCGTGGGCGCCGTGCTGTTCGGCTGGCTCATGGACCGCTTCAATGCCAACCGCATCATCGCCATCGGCTATGCGCTGACGGCGGCCTCCATCTGGTGGATCGGCCAGACGGCCGGCCACCTGGGCTGGCTGGTGGTGGCCGTCTTCCTGGCCGGCACCATCATGAACACCGCGCAATCGTCCATGCCGGCGCTGGCCGCCGCCTACTACCCCACGCGGGGCCGTGCCACGGGCGTGGCCTGGATGCTGGGCATTGGCCGCTTCGGCGGCATTGCGGGCTCCTTCCTGGTGGCCGAGCTGTCGGCGCGCCAGCTGGGTTTCAGCGAGATCTTTGCGGTGGTGGCCATTCCTGGCGTGATCGCCATGGCCGCCCTCATCATCAAGCAGTACAGCAGTCCCGAGCCGCAGGGCGGCGCGGCGCCTGCCGCACCCCTCCACTGACACATTCCCACCCCATAAAGACGCAGGAGACCATCCGATGATCATCGACGTACACGGCCACTACACCACCGCGCCCGCGGCCCTGGGCGCCTGGCGCGACCTGCAGATCGCAGGCCTCAAGGACCCGTCCAAGGCCCCCAGGGCCAGCGACCTGAAGATCAGCGACGACGAGATCCGCGAGACCATCGAGACCAACCAGCTCAAGCTGATGAAGCAGCGCGGCTCCGATCTCACCATCTTCAGCCCGCGCGCCAGCTTCATGGCCCACCACATCGGCGACTTCCAGACATCGAGCACCTGGGCCGCCATCTGCAACGAGCTGTGCTACCGCGTCAGCGAGCTGTTCCCCGAGCATTTCATCCCCGCCGCCATGCTGCCGCAGTCGCCGGGCGTGGACCCTGCCACCTGCATTCCCGAACTGGTCAAGTGCGTGGAGCAGTACGGCAACGTGGGCATCAACCTGAACCCCGATCCTTCAGGTGGCCACTGGACCTCGCCCCCGCTGTCGGACCGCTCCTGGTATCCCATCTACGAAAAGATGGTGGAGTACGACATCCCCGCGATGGTCCACGTCTCCACCAGCTGCAACGCGTGCTTCCACACCACGGGCGCCCACTACCTGAATGCCGACACCACGGCCTTCATGCAGTGCCTGACCAGCGACCTGTTCAAGGACTTCCCCACGCTCAAGTTCCTGATCCCCCATGGCGGCGGCGCCGTGCCCTACCACTGGGGCCGTTTCCGCGGCCTGGCGCAGGAGCTCAAGAAGCCGCTGCTGGACGAGCACCTGCTCAACAACATCTTCTTCGACACCTGCGTCTACCACCAGCCCGGCATCGACCTGCTGACCAAGGTGATCCCCGTCAAGAACATCCTGTTCGCCAGCGAGATGATCGGCGCCGTGCGCGGCATCGACCCGACCACGGGCCACTACTACGACGACACCAAGCGCTACATCGAGGCCACGGCCAACCTCACCGAAGAGGAGCGCTACCAGGTCTACGAAGGCAATGCGCGCCGCGTGTTCCCGCGCATGGACGCCGCCCTCAAGCAAAAGGGCCTGTAAGCAGGCCGCCACCACAGATCCAAGGAGAACACCATGTACGAACTCGGTGTGGTTTACCGCAACATCCAGCGCGCCGACCGCGCGGCCGCCGATGGCCTGGCCGCCCTGGGCTCGGCCACCGTCCACGAGGCCATGGGCCGCGTGGGCCTGCTCAAGCCCTATATGCGTCCCATCTATGCGGGCCAGCAGGTCTCGGGCACGGCCGTCACCGTGCTGCTGCAGCCCGGCGACAACTGGATGATGCATGTGGCCGCAGAGCAGATCCAGCCCGGCGACATCGTGGTCGCGGCCGTGACCTCGGAATGCACGGACGGCTACTTCGGCGACCTGCTGGCCACCAGCTTTCAGGCGCGCGGCGCGCGGGCGCTGATCATCGATGCCGGCGTGCGCGACGTGAAGACGCTGCAGGAAATGAATTTCCCCGTGTGGAGCCGCGCCATCTCTTCCAAGGGCACGATCAAGGCCACGCTGGGCTCGGTCAACATCCCGGTGGTCTGCGCAGGCATGTGGGTCACGCCCGGCGACGTGATCGTGGCCGATGATGACGGCGTGGTCTGCGTGCCCGCCGCCAAGGCCGTCGCCACGCTGCAAGCCGCGCAAAAGCGCGAAAGCTTCGAGGGCGAGAAGCGCGCCAAGCTGGCCAGTGGCGTGCTGGGCCTGGACATGTACAAGATGCGCGAGCCCCTGGAAAAAGCCGGCTTGCGCTATATCGATTGAGGAGGAGAAGCGCATGAGCAATTTCGAGAAGACCCCCGGCTGGCTGGACTGGTACGCCGGCCCCTCCAAGCCGAAGTTCCAGGTGCCCGCAGGCGCTGTGGATGCCCACTGCCACGTCTTCGGCCCCGGCGATGAATTCCCCTTCGCGCCCGAGCGCAAGTACACGCCCTGCGACGCCAGCAAGCAGCAGCTGTTTGCGCTGCGCGACCACCTGGGCTTTGCGCGCAACGTCATCGTGCAGGCCACCTGCCACGGCGCCGACAACCGCGCCATGGTCGATGCCTGCAAGGCCGCCAACGGCAAGGCGCGCGGCGTGGCCACGGTGCGCCGCAGCGTGACCGATGAGGAACTGCAGGAGCTGCACGCCGCCGGCGTGCGCGGCGTGCGCTTCAACTTCGTCAAGCGCCTGGTGGACTTCACGCCCAAGGACGAGCTGATGGAGATCGCGGGCCGCATCGCCAAGCTCGGCTGGCACGTGGTCATCTACTTCGAGGCCGTGGACTTGCCCGAGCTGTGGGACTTCTTCACCAGCCTGCCCACCACCGTGGTCGTGGACCACATGGGCCGCCCCGACGTGAGCAAGCCCGTGGACGGCCCCGAGTTCGAGCTGTTCCTCAGGTTCATGCGCGAGCACCAGAACGTCTGGAGCAAGGTCAGCTGCCCCGAGCGCCTGTCCGTCACCGGCCCCAAGGCGCTGGACGGCGAGCAAAATGCCTACCGTGACGTGGTGCCCTTCGCCCGCCGCGTGGTCGAGGAATTCCCCGACCGCGTGCTGTGGGGAACCGACTGGCCCCACCCCAACCTCAAGGACCACATGCCCGATGACGGCCTGCTGGTCGACTTCATCCCGCACATTGCACCGACTGCCGAGCTGCAGAAGAAGCTGCTGGTCGACAATCCGATGCGCCTGTACTGGCCGGAAGAAGCCTGACGGCAACCATGTCCGGCCTTGGTGCCGGACATATTCAAGGAGATATCCATGGCATTGGACAAACCCTATCTGGACGTGCCCGGCACCATCATTTTTGATGCCGAGCAGTCCCGCAAAGGCTACTGGCTCAACCAGTTCTGCATGTCGCTGATGAAGGCCGAGAACCGCGAGCGCTTCAAGGCCGACGAACGTGCCTACCTGGACGAATGGGCCATGAGCGAGGAGCAGAAGCAGGCCGTGCTGGCCCGCGACCTCAACTGGTGCATGCGCACGGGCGGCAACATCTACTTCCTGGCCAAGATCGGCGCCACGGACGGCAAGAGCTTCCAGCAGATGGCAGGCTCCATGACCGGCATGTCCGAAGAGGAATACCGCAACATGATGGTGGGCGGAGGCCGTTCGGCCGAAGGCAACCGCCGCGTGGGCGAGGAGGGCGATGCCCAGGCCCACCGCCAGCCGCAGGGCAAGGCCGGCAGCGTGGACAAGAACAACAAGGAAGGCAACTGACATGGCACGCATCACCGCATCCGTCTACACCTCGCATGTGCCCGCCATCGGCGCGGCCATGGACCTGGGCAAGGCAGACGAGCCCTATTGGCAGCCTTTGTTCAAGGGCTTCGAGCACTCGCGCCAATGGCTCAAGGACAACAAGCCCGACGTGATCTTCCTGGTCTACAACGACCACGCGACCGCGTTCAGCCTGGACTTCATCCCGACGTTTGCCATCGGCACGGCCGCTGAATACCAGCCCGCCGACGAAGGCTGGGGCCCGCGCCCCGTGCCCAAGGTCGTCGGCCATCCGGAGCTGGCCAGCCACATTGCGCAGTCGGTGATCCAGCAGGACTTCGACCTCACCATCGTCAACAAGATGGACGTGGACCACGGCCTGACCGTGCCGCTGTCGCTGATGTGCGGCCAGCAGGACGCGCGCACGGGCGCCTGGCCCTGCCCGGTGATTCCGTTTGCCGTGAACGTGGTGCAGTACCCCGTGCCGTCGGGCCAGCGC
>NZ_LFJT01000067.1:0-34696 GCF_001682645.1 Delftia sp. JD2 | reverse complement strand
GCGCCAGCCGGTGCTTGAGGCTGCCCGTGGGGTGGGTGGATTCGTCCTTGAGGTAGAGATCGATCCCCAGGCCGGCAAAGCCGGGCAGGGGCAGCGGGATCAGGTGCGTGTCGGCACTGCGCTGGTAATCGGCCTCGATGCGGTTGATGGCCTCATGCAGCCAGGAAGAGGTGGTGTGCGGCATGGCGGCCATTGTCGCAGGCTGCCCTGCCCACGCGGCTACAGGCCGTAGAACGGGCGGTTGGCCTCGATGCGTGTCTGCTCGCTGGCGGGGTAGCGGCGTTCGGCCAGCAACTGCTGCAGCGCGGCGCGGCCCAGGTCGCGCAGCGGGGTGTAGAAGGCGCTGACGGCCAGCTCGTCCAGCGCGCGCCAGGCGTAGACCTGGGCGTCGATGAACAGGATGTCCTCGGCCGGGCGCGGCAGCGCGGCGGCCTGGCGCGCATAGAGGCAGGCCAGGGCGAACTCGGACCGCTCGCGGTGGTAGCGCGCCAGCTCGCACAGGGGCTCGGCCCGCTGCGGTCGCGCGGCATAGGCGGTGAGATAGGCCTCGCGCACGGCGGCCGGCTCGGCGCCCGAGCGCTCCAGCAGCACGCCGATCTGGAACAGCGCAAACCACTGCTCCTCGGCCCAGCCGCCCATGGCGGCGCGCTGCCGGTACCAATGCAGGCTGGACTCGATCTGGCCCGCGTCGCGGTGGCTTTGCGCCAGATAGAACACGTTGCGCGTGTTGCCGGGCTGCTCGCGCACGGCCTTCTCGAGCACGGCGATGTCGCGCAGGTAGGTCTGAGGGTCCCGGGCCCGCGCGCCGTCGTGCGAGACATCGATGAACGGCCCGGCCAGCATCTGCCAGGGCTGGTGCGCAGGCGCGGTCAGGTACTCGTGCAGCACGCCTTCCCAGCGCCAGTCCACGCGCGTGGAGATCAGCGCATTGCGCTGGTATTCGGTGCCCGCCATGTGGCAGGACAGCATGCAGCCGTCCGCCTCCAGCGCCGGCCATGCAAAGCCTTCGGGCACGCGCAGCTGCTCGTCGGCATCGATGAACAGCAGGTAGTCGCCGTGCGGCCGCGCCAGCTCCAGCGCCTCGTTGCGGTTGTGGGCAAAGTCCACCCAGGGCCGCTCATGCAGGCTGCCGGGCACGCCCTCCATGCACTGGCGCACCAGGCCCTGCGTGCCGTCGCTGGAGCCCGTGTCCACGATCACCCAGTGGTCCACCCACGGCTTGACCGAGGCCAGGCAACGCGCGATCACCGGGGCCTCGTTCTTGACGATCATGTTCAGGCAGATGCGTGGGCGCGTGCCGGGCCGTGCTGGTGCGATGGAGTCGGCCATGTCTGATCAGCCGCCTGTGGGCTGGTGTAAACCGATGGCTCCCGCCAATCCACGGCCCACGGCTGGGCTGGCCGGCATCGTGGAACCTGCGAGGCGGAAGATGCCTGCGCTGATGCACAGGGTCCAGAAAGGACGGGGAGGAATGAGCGAAGTGCAGCGGTCCATGGTTCAGGAGATGCTTGGATGGATACGCGCAGAAGGCTGGCACCAGCGTTGCTGGTGCCAGCTTGGAAGGAAGTGGCTGTTGCTCAGGGCGACGAGAACTGCAAGGGCCAGGAGATAGTGGCAGGCAGGCCCATGCTGGTGAGCGGTGTCTCGACGAGCGGGAAGACGGTCTGGGGTGAAGATGAGGCTATGCAGGCGCCTGTCGAATAATCTTCAGCCGATTGGATGGTGCCGTTGATGCCCAGGCTCAACTGCGTCTTGGCCTGCACCACGCCATTGGCGTCTGCTCCACCCAGTACATAGAATTTGCCGGCATTCTTCGCATACACCAGCGTCCTGGCAAAGCGCGGATACAGCTGCGTCGAGTTGAGTGACGCCAGGTACGGCTGTCCCGTGCAATCGGTGCTGGCAAAGAGCAGATTGGTGTCGTTCTGATAGCCGCCTTCGGGGCGGAACTTGACGAGATGGAAGGTCGAGGTGAGCACGCTGATCGTGCTGTAGTTGGTGGTAGCGAGGCCGACCACCGTACCCAGTGCTGCGCCGCCGCTGTCCCTCAGCGTGACACCGCCCCCGCCTGCTGGGCCGGTCGCTCCGGTGGAGCCCGTATTGCCTGTGGCGCCCGTGACACCTTGCACGCCCTGGATGCCTTGGGGACCCGTGGGACCCGCCACCCCCGCCCCTGTGGGGCCGGTAACTCCGATAAGGCCCTGAACCCCCTGCGGACCGGTCGGCCCTGTGACTCCGGCACCCGTGGGGCCTGTGGCACCCGTGATGCCGGTGGCCCCAGTGGGGCCGGTGGGACCGGCTGCGCCTGTGACTCCCGTGGCGCCTGCAGGGCCGATGGCACCTGTCGAACCTGTGGCCCCCGTGGCGCCTGTCGCTCCCGTGGCACCTCCACCCACGCCCGCCGCGCAATGCGTGAGCTGACCAGAGACGCCATCAAAACACAGCAACTGGTTGCTGGTGGCCGTATCGGCCGGCAAGGCCGGCACCAGTACCTCGCCGGTACGCTGCACACGCAGGCGCTCGGCGCCCACGGAGTTCTTGATCACGAAATCGCCATTGGCTGGCAGGGTGATGGAGACATCGGCCGCGAGTGCTGCGGAGGTGTGCAGGCCTGCGCCCGCAAACATCGCAAGCAGCAGGGCCGGGACAGGGAGACGGTTCTGGTGCATGTCCGCTCCTCAGATCCGTGTGTTGCGGCGCTGGCGATTCAGGGCCATGCCGCCCAGCAACAGGCTCATCAGCATCAGCCCGTAGGTGCTGAGCGTGGGAATGCTGGCTGGAGCCACCACCACCGGTGCGCCAATCTGCACGTTGCCAGGGATCCCGCTTCCGCTGGGGTTGGACACTGTGGCCAAGGGGCCCAGCGTGACCACGGCAGTGCCGGGACCGGACGAGGCCAGCACCACCGGCTTGCCGGGAGAGCCCAGCGTGAGCGTGCCCAGCACGGTGAGGTTGGTACCTGCGGGAAGAACGATGGTCGGGGGTGTCGGGCCGGTGCTGATCAGTGTCAGATCCTTCACGACGATATTGCCGCTGAGTGTCAGGGTCGTTCCGGGTGCACAGGTGTCTGAAAGCACAACGCTGCTGGTGCCGAGATTCAGTGCCGCCGCGCTCGTCAGGTCGCCGCCGATGTTGAGCTGGCCGCCCGTGCCGGTCACCGTGGAGCCCGCGTCAAAGGCAAAGGACCCCGAATCGAAGGTGCCCGTGCCCAGGGCCAGTTCCCCGCCCATCGAAACGGGGACGCAAAACGAATTGAACGAACCGCCAGCCAGATCGATGCCGGAGCCTGGAGGAAAGACAATCTGCCCCCAGGCCGAGCCGCACATTGCCGCGCCCAGGGCCAGCGACGCCGCCCAACGTTTTCCGAAACCTGCCATGAGTCCGATCTCCCGAGTACAGGCGGTGGTGCGCCTGCTGTTTTGTTGAGGCAGGGCGCTCCTGTAGATGGGAAGCGCTCCTGCCGAAGTCGGGCAAATGATCAGATAGAAAATGATTCTCTTGTAAGAAAAATTAACAATTGATTATGCGTTTTCATTTTTAGCAAGCTATCGGTTTGCGCGGAGGGATGGGGTTTACCAATCCTCCTTGACCGCCAGCACTGCCTCGCGCCCTGCAGCCGCACGCCCGGCCAGCCAGGCCGTCAGCGTGCCTGCTGCGATCACGCTGGCAGCCAGCGCCAAAAGGCGGGGCCACGGCAGGGACAGCTCCATGGTCCAGTGAAAGCTTTGCGGATTCACCACATGCACCAGGATCACGGCCACGCCCAGGCCCAGCAGGCTGCCGGCGATGGCGCCCGCCGTGGTCCAGGCCATGCCCTCGCCGGCCACCACGGCCAGGATGTCGCGCCGCGTCAGCCCCAGGTGGGCCAGCAGGCCGAATTCCTTGCGCCGCGCCAGCACCTGGGCGCTGAAGCTGGCCGCGATGCCGAACAGCCCGATGCCGATGGCCACGGCCTGCAGCCAGTAGGTCACGGCAAAGCTGCGGTCGAAGATGCGCATGGAGCGCTCGCGCAGCGCGCCGCTGCTGGCGAACTCCAGGGCCTGCGCGGCGCCCGGCCCGGTCAGCAGGGACTGGGTGCGCGCCTGAAGCTGCTGCGCCGTGGCCGTGTCGTCGCCATCCGGCCAGATGGCGATTTCAGTGGGGCCTGCCGTGGTGGCGCTGCCGTCGGCAAGCCGTTGGTAGTCGTCCCAGTCCATGGCGATGGCGCCGAACTGGCGCACATAGTCGCGCCAGATGCCGGCCACAAACACGCGGGAATCTTCGGACGGCAGGGCCTGGGCCAGCAGAGGCCACTCCTGGCCCGGCCGCACGCCATAGAGTTGGGCCACGGCTTCACTGACATAGACGGGCGTGCTGCCAGCGGGCGCTTGCACGGGGCCTTGTATCCACGGCAACTGCTGGCCCTGGGGGCCATGCAGCGGACGCAGCAGCAGGCTGACGGCGGGGCGATCCGGGCTGAGCCACAGGCTGGTGCTGCGCATGGGCTGGGCGCGCTGCACGCCAGGCAGGGCGGCAATGCGCGCGGCCAGATCGGCGGGCAGGGGCGCGGCATCGGCACGGCCTGCGCTGCCGGCGGTGCGCAGGTACAGCGGGGCGGGCAGCACGGCATCCAGCCAGGCGATCATGCTGTCCCTGAAGCTGGCCACCATCACGGTCAGCGCCACGGCCAGGCTCAGGCTGGCCACCACGCCGCCCACGGCCACCGTGGTGCTGCGGCGCATGCGCCGTGCGCGCTCCACGGGCAGCAGGGCCAGCGGCTGGCGCAGCAGCGATTGCGGCACCAGGCGCAGCAGCTGGCCCAACAGCCAGGGCAGGGCGGCCATGCCGCCCAGCAGCAGCAGGGCCACGGCGGCATAGGCGGCCAGGGGAATGCCGGCCACGGGCGGCACAAAGGCCAGGGCCACGCTGGCTGCCATCAGCAGCAGGGCCGGCAGGCCGCGCGCCGCGCGTTCCGAGCCCGCGCCCTGGCCCTTGAGCGTGGCCGCAGGCGGCAACTCCATCGCCTGGCGCGCCGGCCACCAGCCGCCAGCCACGGTGGCGGCCACGCCGAGCAGGCCAAAGGTCAGCGCGGCGCCGGCGCTCCACTGCAGCGCGGGCTGCACGCCGGCAAAGTAGCCGCCGCCCAGGTCACCGCCCAGCAGGTGCAGGGCCAGCCAGGCCAGGCCCGCGCCCAGTGCAATGCCGGCCGCGCTGCCCACAATACCCAGCAGCAGCGATTCCAGCAGCACCAGGCCCAGGCGCTGGCGAGGCGTCAGTCCCAGCACGGCCAGCAGGGCGAACTGCGGCGCGCGCTGGGCCACGCTGAGCGCCAGCACCGAGAACACCAGGAACGCCCCCGTGAACAGCGCCACCAGGGCCAGCACCGTGAGGTTGACGCGGTAGGCGCGCGACATCTCGGCAATTCGCTGCTGGTCGTCGCCGGGGCGGCTGGCCAGGGCCTGGGCGGGCCAGTCGGGCAGGCGGCGCAGCTCGGCCAGCAGGGACTCGCGCGTGGCGCCTTCGGCCAGCAGCACATCGATGCGGTCCACCTGGCCCCAGCGCTGCAGGCTGTCCTGCAGCGCACCTATGTCCATCACGGCCAGCGGCGGGCCGGATGCGGCCACCGTGCCCGCGATGCGCAGGGTCTGCGCGCGCCCGCCCAGTTGCCATGGCAGGGGCGTGTGCCGCGCCTGCTCCGGCGTCAGGCCCAGGGCTTCGAGTGCCGTTGCATTGAGGAAGACCGCATCGGGCGCGAACAGGTCCAGCCGCCCGCCGCCATCGAACAGCCGGGGCATGAGCGCAGGCGCCACGGGCGCCAGCCGCAGCGCATCGCCGCCCAGCACGCGCAACTGCACCGGCGTGGCGGTGCCGGCCAGGGCCGTGGCTTCGATCCAGGGTGCGGCCAGGCTGACCTGGGGCTGCTGCGCAACACGGCCATACAGCGATTCGGGCAGGCCACCCTGCATGGCACGCAGCTCCAGGTCCGGCTGGCCGCTGACCGTGCGCACGGCGCGCGAGAACTCATCGAGCGCGGACTGGTTGATCACATGCACGGCAAAGCCCAGGGCCACGCCCAGCATGATGGCCACCAGGGCGGTGGCCGTGCGCCAGGGATGCTGGCGCAGCTCCTGCCAGGAAAAGGTGCGAAGCAGGGCGAACATGGGCGGATGGTCTCTGGCGCTAGGCGGGCTGCATGCCCTGTGCGGTCAGGCGCAGCACGCGGTCGGCACGGCGCGCGGCCTCGATGGAGTGCGTGACCAGCACCAGGGCGGCCTGGTGTTCCCGGGTCTGCTGCAGCAGCAGTTCCATGACCTGTGCGGCCGTGCCGGGGTCCAGGTTGCCGGTGGGCTCGTCGGCCAGCAGCAGGGCCGGTCCGTGGACCAGGGCGCGTGCAATGGCCACGCGCTGCAGCTGGCCGCCGCTGAGCTGCCAGGGCAGGCGCTGCTCCAGCCCCTGCAGCCCGACGGCCTGCAGCAGTTGCTGCACGCGCTGGCGGCCCGCCGCATCCAGCCGCTGCAGCAGCATCAGCGGCAGGGCCACGTTGTGCCAGACATCCAGATGGGGCAACACATGGAAGGCCTGGAACACGAAGCCGACATGGCTGCGCCGCCACAGCGCGCGGCCGGTTTCATCCAGGGCCGACAGGTCCTGGCCTTCGTGCAGCACGCGGCCCTGCTGCCACTCATCGAGCCCGGCCAGGCAGTTGAGAAAGGTGGACTTGCCCACGCCCGAGTCACCCACGATGGCCACGAACTCGCCGCGCGCCACGCTGCAGTCCACGTTCTCGAAGACGGCGGTTTCCGTGCCGCCGTCGTTGCGGTAGCGCCGCGCCAGGCCCTGGACCTGAAGCAGCGGCGGCTGAGTCAGTGGCGTGTTGTCCCGGGGCGCGGCAGTCATGAAGGCGGTTTCCTGTTCAGCCGTTGCGGGCCTGGTTTGCTGCAGCCACCACGGCCATCGCTGCCTGCAGCAGTTGCTGCTGGGCATCGGGCGCATCGCAGGCAATGGCATGGCGGGCGGGCATGCTGCGCAGCCAGGTGATCTGGCGCTTGGCCAGCTGGCGCGTGGCGGCAATGCCGCGTTCGCGCAGCGAGTTCATGGAGTACAGGCCGTCCAGCGATTCCCAGGCCTGGCGGTAGCCCACGCAGCGGATGGAGGGCAGGTCCAGGTGCAGGTCGCCGCGCGCGCGCAGCTGCAGCACCTCGTCGATGAAGCCTGCGTCCAGCATGGTGTCGAAGCGCTGGGCGATGCGCGCATGCAGCCAGGCGCGGTCCTGCGGCTCCAGCGAGAAGAAGCCGCCGGGGCTGATCAGGCCCTGTTCGGCATTCTTGCCACTGCGCGTATGAAAGCTGGACAGCGGTTTGCCCGACACATGCCAAACCTCCAGCGCGCGCTGTATGCGCTGGCTGTCGGCCGGCGCCAGGCGTGCGGCCGTGGCGGGATCGACCTGGGCCAGCAGCGCATGCATGGCGGGCCAGCCGATCTGCGCGGCCTGGGCGTCCAGCCGCTCGCGCACGGCGGGGTCGGCGGCCGGCATGTCGTCAATGCCATCCTGCAGGGCCTTGAAATACAGCATGGTGCCGCCCACCAGCAGCGGCAGGGCGCCGCGCGCGCGGATCTCGGCCACCAGGCGCTGCGTGTCCTGCACGAACTCGGCCGCGCTGTAGGCCTGCAGCGGGTCGCGGATATCGATCAGGTGATGGGGGCAGGCAGCCAGTTCCTCGGGCGTGGGCTTGGCCGTGCCGATGTCCATGCCGCGATAGACCAGGGCCGAGTCCACGCTGATGATTTCTGCGGCCTGGCCGCGTTCGGCCAGCAGCCTGGCCAGGGCCAGGGCGGCAGCGGTCTTGCCGGAAGCGGTGGGGCCGGCGATGGCCAGGCATGGGAGCGGGGAAGCGGTGGACATTCGAGAAACGGGAACGCAGGAAAGTGGAATCAGCGGTGGCCATCGACCCGGCCATGGCGGCGCACCAGCCCCCAGGCGACCATGGCCGTGCACACGCCCCAGAACCAGATGCCGAAGGCCATGGGCCGGGTGGACTGGCCGTCCAGGTGCAGGCCCAGCCAGTGTCCCATGGCAAAGGCGATGAGCATCATGGTGAAGCCGTTCAGCGCCGAGGCCGTGCCCGCCGACTGCGGGAAGGGCGCGATGGCATTGCTCTGGCCGCAGGGCATGTGCACGCCATGGGCGATCTGGAAGATATAGAAGGGCAGGGCATAGGCCCAGAGGCTGCGCGCATCGGCCAGCGCCGCAATGCCGATGGCCGTGGCCGACAGCAGGCTTGCCAGCCCGGCAATCTGCACGGCGCGCCGCACATCCATGCGCTGCAGCAGCCAGCGGCACAGGAAGGTGCCCGCGATGTAGCACAGCGCATTGCTGCCCATCAGCAGGCCGTAGCCCGTGCGGCTCACGCCCAGCACATGGATATAGGTGAAGGAAGATGCGGCCAGGTTGGTGAACAGGGCCGCATAGGTGCAGCAGGTCAGCAACTGGTAGGACTGGAATCCCGGGTGGCGCACGATGGTGATCCAGTTGCGCGCCAGGGCCAGCGGCTGCAGCGCCGTGGGATTGGTGCGGGCCAGTGTCTCCGTGAAGCGCAGGGCCACCAGCAGCAGGGCCAGCGCACCCATCACCGCCTGGGCCAGCATGGTCGAGCGCCAGCCCAGCGAATCCACCAGCAGGCTGCCGCTGACGGGGCTCAGGAAGGCGATCACGCCCAGCCCGGTCAGCGCCTTGGACATGACCTGGGCGCCCAGGTGCGGCGCGAACAGGTCGCGCACCATGGCGCGCGCACACATCACGCCGGCGCCCAGCGATGCCCCCTGCAGCGCGCGCCAGGCGATCAGCGACTCCATGGTCTCTGCACTGGCGCTGCCCAGCGCGGCCAGCACGTAGATGGACATGCCCGCCAGCAGGATGGGCCGGCGCCCGAAGCGGTCGGACAGCGGCCCCCAGGCCAGTTGCGAGCAGCCGAAGGCCAGCAGGAACGCCGTCAGCGTGAGCTGCACCTGGGACACCTGGGTGGAGAAGGCCGCCTGTATCGACGGCAGGGCCGGCAGGTACAGGTCGGTGGCCAGCGGCTGCAGTCCCAGCAGCAGGCCGAGCAGGACGACGACCAGGACGGGGGACATGGCCGGCTGCGCTTGCGCGGCGGCGGGAGACAGGGGCGCTGACATAGGCGACCGAGGGTAGCAGAGAACAAGGGGTGTCGCTGTCCATGTTCCGGCGGTGCATATCCATCTGCGGATTGCGCAGTTGGGAACCGGCCGGGCCCTGCCTACATTGCATTGCAGAGGAATCAACCCGATCAACGCAACTGTGAACAAAGGACCGCAATGGCAACGCTGACCGCTTTCTCCTCCCTTCCCGCCGCGCTGCGCCAGGGGGCGTGCACCCTGCTGTGGGGCGTGGCCCTGGTCGGTGGTGCGGCCCATGCCAATGCGCCTGTGCCCGAAGGCCCGCTGGTCAGCACCGAATGGCTGGCGGCCAACCTCAACCGCGCCGATGTGCGCATCGTCGAGGTCAGCGTCAACCCCGGCCTGTACGAACGCTCCCATGTGCCGGGCGCCGTCAACTTCTCTTGGCACAACGACCTCAATGACAAGGTGCGCCGCGACATCGTGGGCAAGGAGCAGTTCGAGAAGCTGCTGTCCCAGGCCGGCGTGAAGGACGGCACCACGGTCGTGCTGTACGGCGATACCAACAACTGGTTCGCAGCCTGGGGGGCCTGGGTCTTCGACATCTATGGCGTGCAGAACGTCAAGCTGCTGGACGGCGGCCGCAAGAAGTGGGAGGCCGAGAATCGCCCCCTCAACAACCGCGCCCCCGAATATGCGGCCACCACCTACCGTGTGGGCAAGGTCAACACCGCGCTGCGCGCGCGCCTGACCGATGCGCTGGCCTCGGCCGAGGGACGCAGCGACGCCAGGCTCGTCGACATCCGCTCGGCCGACGAATACCAGGGCAAGGTCTTCGCCCCGGCCGGCGTGCCGGAGCTGGCCATCCGCGCCGGCCACATCCCCGGCGCCGTCAACGTGCCCTGGGGGCAGGCCGTGCGCGAGGACGGCAGCTTCAAGTCCGCCGAAGAACTCAAGAAGCTCTATGCGGGCGTGGGCATCGACGGCAGCAAGCCCGTCATCACCTACTGCCGCATCGGCGAGCGCTCCAGCCACACCTGGTTTGCGCTGTCCAAGATCCTGGGCTACCAGGTGCGCAACTACGACGGCTCGTGGACCGAATACGGCAACTCCGTGGGTGTGCCGATCAACAACCCGGCCGGCACGATCTGGGCCGCGAAATGATCCTGCAGTCGATCAACCTGTCTTGAAGGCGGGGGCCGGGCGAGGGGTGTCGGTGCTCTTGGTTCGACGGATCAGGGATGGTGACGAGTGGCTTTGGCAAAAGCTCGGCTCCTTTGGGGCCCGCAGACTGCGGGCCCCTTTTTTTATGCATGGATGGCAACAAAGGGGGCAGGAATGACAAGCGTGACCGGTGAGCACACGCAGAACGTGAATGGCGGGCACAGGGCAAGGGACTGGACCAGATGGCTGCCCTTGGCCGCCGTGCTGGCCGCAGCCTGGCCTGTGGCGGCGCAGCTGCAGCTGCAAGGCGGCGGGCGCACCCTGGTCTTTGCGCTGGCGCTGGGCCTGCTGCTGGGGCTGGTGCTGCAGCGCTCGCGCTTTTGCTTTTACTGCCATGCGCGCGACTGGTTCGAGTTCGGCGACCCGCGCGGCGTGCTCTCCATCCTGCTGGCGCTGGCCGTGGGATCGGCGGGCATGACCGTGGTGCTGGGCAGCTGGGTGGCCGTGCCCCAGCCGGGCCAGTTGCCGCCCGATATGCACATAGGTCCCGTGAGCTGGGTGCTGGTCCTTGCGGGCCTGGCCTTTGGCGCGGGCATGTCGGTCTCGGGCTCGTGCATCAGCGCCCACTGGTACCGGCTGGGCGAGGGATCGCCCGTGGCGCCGTTTGCCCTGGTCGGCACGGGCCTGGGCTTCGTGCTGGGGTTTCGCAGCTGGAACCCGCTGTACAGCCTGGCCATTGCCGATGCGCCCGTCATCTGGCTGCCGGCCCATCTGGGCTATGGCGGCGCGCTGGCGCTGCAACTGGCCGTGCTGGGCCTGCTGGCGGCCTGGGTCTGGCGCATTCATGGGCGCTCGGGCCGCGCACAGCCACGGCCTGCGGCAGAACCGGCGCAACCACCGGGCCTGCGCCAGCTGTGGCTGTCACTGTGGCAAGGCCGCTGGAACGCCGCGCTGGGCGGCCTGGCCGTGGGCCTGATCGCGGCTGCCGCCATCGTGCGCATGCGGCCGCTGGGCGTGACCACCACGCTGGGCAGCACCGTGCGCGGCTGGGCCCAGGCGGGCGGCTGGGTGCCCGAGCGCCTGCACGGCCTCGACACCCTGGGTGGCTGCGCCACGGCCGTACTCAACAGCCTGCTCACGCCCCATGCCGTGCTGCTGCTGGGCCCGGTGGCCGGCGCCTGGGGCGCTGCCGTGGCCAGCCGCCAGTGGACGCCGCGCCGCCCCACCTGGCGCGATGCGGCACGCGGCCTGGCCGGTGGCGCCTTGCTGGGCTGGGGCGCCATGACGGGGCTGGGCTGCACCATCGGCACGCTGCTGTCGGGCAGCATGGCGGGCGCGCTGTCGGGCTGGGTCTTTGGCGCGGCCGTGTTCACGGCGCTGTGGGCGGGTTTCGTGCTGCGGCGCTGGCAGGCCAGCCGGGACTGAGGGCCTTCAGCCGGCAGCCACCCCCAGCAGCAGATCCGCGATCTCCTCCGGATACCGCTGCCGGCTTCCGTCGATGAGCACGCAGCCGGGCGCCTCGGGGTCGGGCCTGGCCAGGGGCATGCCGTGGTCGATGAGGGCCTGGGCGCAGCCCAGCCAGTCGCCGCCGCCGGGTTCCGTGGATTCGGGCCGGTTCAGCGATGCCCAGCACAGGGTGCCTGCGCAGTTGTCGCCATAGGCGTGGCGTTCGGACCACTGTGCGCCGTGCTCCAGCAGGAAGCGCGCCATGGCGGCATCGCCACGGAACACGGCCTGGTTCAGTGCGGATGCATCCCAGTCGCCGCCGCGCGCGGCGATGGGCCAGCCCAGTTCCACCATGCAGCGCACGGCGTCCATGCAGCCCAGGGCCGCCAGTTCGGGCAGCATGCGCAGTTGTTCGGGCGCCAGGCCCTGGAGCAGCCCGGGGTGGGCTGCGGCAAGACGGCGGGCCTGTGCTGCGTCGCCCACGGCGCAGGCGGCCAGGAGCTGCTCCTGCGGCGTGGTGGGCTCGCTGCCCGCCGCCTGTTCCAGCAGGTCGGCCACGTCGGCCAGGCCAAAGCGCCGCGCCAGTGCCGCGGCACTCAGGCCCTGCGGCGTGCGCACCGACGGATCGGCGCCGGCATCCAGCAGCGCCTGCACATGGGCGGGCGAGCGGCGCCGGCGGATGGCCCACAGCAGCGGGCGGCCCCATTCGCCCTGGCCGTTGTCCTCGTTCGGATCGGCGCCGTGGTCCAGCAGCAGGCGCAGGGCCTGCACATCGTCCAGGTCCAGCACGCGGAACAGGGCATTGCTGCCGTCCGCGCGTGCGCCAGCTTGCAGCAGCAGCCGCGTGCATTCGCGGCTGGCGGGCGTGCCTTCCAGAGAGTGGTAGAGCGATTCGCCGTCGTTGGGGTCGGCACCGGCCTGCAGCAGCATCTGCGTCAGTTGCGCATCATGGTTCTGGCCTGCTGCGCCATAGAGGGCCGACAGCCGCTCGGTATCGGAGGGGGCCTGCAGCGAGGCGGGTGGCCAGCGGTTGCCTATGGTCTGCAGCGGGTCGGCGCCCGCGTCCAGCAGCCAGCGCGCGCATGCGTGCAGGTGCTCGGTGAATTCGGGCAGGCGCAGCAGGCAGGAATGGGTGACGGCCATCAGCGGCGGCAGCCCCAACGGCCCGCCTGCACGGCGCAGCCAGTCGGGGTCGTTGCGCCCGGCCTCGCGCAGCACGGCCAGATTGCCGGTGGCGCAGGCTACCCAGGGATCACTGCCATCACTGCCCGCCAGTTCCGGCCGCTCGTCCAGCAGGCGCCGGGCCAGCGCGGGCTGCGCGCGGTGCGTGCCGCCCGCCACATCGCCGGCATAGACCAGGGCCAGCCAGTGCAGCCGGGATTTCTCGGGGTCCGCCGCCAGGCGCTGGCATGCCTCGACGTAGCCTGACAGCTCGCTCCATGAAGCGAAACCGTGCTCGCGCGCCACGCAGGACTGGGCGTCGTGCAGCCGCAGGTCCTTGGCGGCGAGCGCCTCATCGGCAAGGCCTTTGGCCGCTGGCAGGTGGGAGCGCATGGACTCCATGGCCTGGGCCGAGCCTGCGCGATAGGCGGCCAGCAGTTGCTTGGCCTGTTTCTTGAGGTGGCCCATGTCGGGCCGGGCGGGGATGCGTTTCACAGGGATACCTCCGTGCACGAAGGCCAATGACCTGCAGCTTGGCGCACAAAGGCATGTGGCAAGAGAAAAACGCCGGAAGGCGCATACAGGTGGGTTCAACCCTTCCCGCAGGTCCGGGTGCGGCCTGCACCGCAAGCGCGGATGTTAGCGCAAGGCGACAGTCATCTGGGTGACAGCCGGCAGCCCCTGCTTGCGGGTTCCTACCCGCATGGCGGGCCAGTTGTCTGGCATAGGCTGCGTCGGCAATCCCGCTTGAACCTGATTTTTTGCGCGCGTTTCCCTCAACACCTTCATCCCAAGGAGACAGTCTTATGCGAGCCCTGCGTTGGAATCGTTGGAAGTATCTCGGTCTGCTGGCGGCCACGGGCCTTGCGGCCTGCGGCGGGGGGGACGGTGATGCGCCCGAGGAGACGCGGGCACAGGACAGCCGCAGCTTTGCGCCGGCCAATCCTTCGGCCACCAGCTTCGACGCGCTGGCCGCCGCTTCGGGTGATGTGGTCGACAACGCCAGCACCAGCCGCTGGGCCGGTGTGCTGGAAGGCGCGGCCTACCGCATCGAGGTGCCGGCCAACTGGAATGGCCGCCTGGTGATGTATGCCCACGGCTATGCGGGCGAGGGCAGTGCGCTCAACGTCACCAATCCGTCCATACGCCGGTACCTGATCCAGAACGGCTATGCCTGGGCGGCGTCCAGCTACAGCAAGAACTACTACGACGTGCGCGCCGGCGTGGAGGACACGAATGCGCTGGCGCTGGCCTTCAACCGCCTGGCCGCATCCCACGGCCGGCCGCTGGCGCAGCCGCAGCGCCTGTACATCACCGGCCATTCCATGGGCGGCCATGTCACGGCGGCGGCCATCGAGGCCGAGGCCCAGGCCACCGCGAGGAACAAGGTGCGCTACCAGGGTGCCGTGCCCATGTGCGGCGTGACGGGAGATACCGAACTGTTCGACTACTTCGCCGCGGCCCAGGTCACCGCGCAGGCCATGGCCGGCGTGGCCCAGCGCCCCGTCACCGAGTGGGCCGCCATCCAGGGCCAGGTGACCTCGGCCCTGTTCACCACCTTTCCGTCGGCTCCCACCGCGACGGGGCGCGCCTATCTGTCGGTCATCCAGAACCTCACGGGTGGCCCGCGCCCGCTGTTCGATCTGGGCGTGGCCGTGGGCGGCTCGTTCGCGCCGGTCTGGGGCGTGTTCGGCAGCGACGGCTCGGTCAACGGCATCCTGAACCGCAACGTGACCGATACCAACCGCTTCACCTACCGCATCGACGGGGATGCCGCGGCCTCGGCCGCGCTCAATGCCGCTGCGCAAAAGCGCACGGCCGCGCCCGATGCCAACCGGCCGCGCCGCGACGGCCTGCGCTGGATTCCCGTGACTTCCGGCGATATCAACATTCCCGTGGTGACCCTGCATACGCTGGGCGATCTGTATGTGCCCTTCAGCATGGAGCAGATCTACCAGCGCCGCGTGGCCGACAAGGGCCGGAGCCAGTGGCTGGTGCAGCGCGCCATCCGCGGCGCATCGCACTGCGACTTCACCGTGGCCGAACAGGTGGAAGCCTTCGATGCCATGGTGCAGTGGGAGCAGGGCGGCGCCAAGCCGGGCGGTGACGATGTGCAGACGGCCGCCACGGTGGCCGCGCCCACCTATGGCTGCCGCTACACGCGCAACACGCTGGGCCCGGATGACAGCACCACCACGCGGCAGTTGCGCGCCGTGATCTCGCAGAACGCGGCAAGCTGCCCGTAGTGTGGAAGGCGGCGCAGGCTGCGCCGCTCAGCGCGGGCTTGCTGGCGCTGTGGGCGCCTGTGCGAGCAGGCGCAGCCCGAACAGCTCGTCCAGCGCCTGCCGGTATTGCTCCATGGCGCGCGACTGGGTGTTGTGGTGGTTGCCGCCTTCGATGAGCACAAAGCGCTTGGGCTCGCTGGCCGCCTCGAACAGCTGGCGGCCCAGCGTGGCGGGGATCAGCGGATCGGCGCTGCCGTGCACGACCAGCAGCGGCGAGCCTATGCCGGCCACCTTGTCGATGGAGGCAAAGCGCTGCGTGATCAGCGGCCCCACGGGCAACCAGCCCCAGCGGAAGCTGCGAACCACGTCGGGAATGCTGGTGAAGGTGGCCTCGACCATGACGCCGGCCTCGTCCTGGACGCTGCGCGCCAGGTCGATGGCGATGGCGCCGCCCAGTGAATGGCCGAAGATGAAGCGCGGCCGGTCCGGAGCGTGCCGGCCCAGCCAGTCCCAGCCTGCGCGTGCGTCCTCGGCGGCCGATTCCTCGGACGGCAGGCCGGCGCTGCTCTTGCCAAAGCCCCGGTAGTCGATGGCCAGCACCGAAAAGCCCAGTTCGTGCAGCCGCCGGATGCGCGGCGAGGAGCCGGCAACGTTCCAGCGCGCGCCATGCAGGTACAGCAGCACGGGGGCGTTGCCGGCCGTGGCCGGCTGGGGCAGCCACAGCGCATGCAGGCGGGCGCCGTCCTGCGCTGGCATGTCGATCCAGACATCTTCCATGCCGGCCGTGTTGGCGCCGGGCCAGCTGCGGTCGCTGGGCTGGAAGATCCATTCGCGCTGCTTGGTGTCCAGCACGGAGCAGCCGCTGGCCGCCAGCAGCGCGGCCACGCCCAGCGCCGCCGTGATCCGGTGCAGGCGCCTTCGGGGCCACAGAAAGGGAAGCATTGAGGGCATGACGCAACAATGGATGCACGGGCCGGCCAAAAGTTCAGCGCCGCTGCCCTGCGGGCCGGCGCTGTCATGGATTGGCGCTATTCTTGCCGCTGGTTCGCGGGCCGACAAGGCGATGCGGACCTCTCCCCACTGTTGATGAGTGAACCTGTATGCCGATACGCCTGGGCCTGGCCGCCAACCGAATCCACCACCAAACCGAGGATGCCGCACTGTTCGGCTGGCTGCGCGCCTGCGAGTCCGGCATCCGCGAGCTGCAGCTGGGCCTGCATGCCGTGGGCCGTACCTTCGACGCCATCCAGGCCGCCGGCATGCTGGCGTCCTACCGGGGCCTGCGCCGCTATCCCTATGGCCGCGAAGGCGGGCTGATGAAGCTGGTGGCCGAGGTGGTGGGCGTGGAAGGCGACGAGCGCACGATTGACGGCGCCATTTATCTGACCGACCCGGTCGATCCGTCCTCCATCTTCCCCGAGGCCGTGGCGCTCAAGCGCCAATGCGTGATCCATGGCAAGCCCTTCCTGTCCACCGTGGCCTCGGCGCGGGACTGGATCGAGATGGAGCGCATCCATGCCGGCCTTCCCAGGGATGCGGGCGCGCAGCGCTTCCATGACTATGCGCAGCAGACGCTGGCGCTGATTGCCCACGATGCGCTCAAGCCCACGATGCTGGATTTCGCGGCGCGCAACTTCGAGCTGCTGTCGCGCTTTGGCCGGCGCGTGGGCACGGGCACCACGGGCCAGAGGCTCAACGAAATGGCCTGGAGCCGTGGCTGGCCCGAGGACCGGCCCTGGGTGGACCGCTACAACAGCGGCCCGCTGGGCGGCGATGCGCAGATTGCCGACCTGGTGCTGGACCGCCGCTGCCAGCGCGTGATCTTCTTCGAGGACCCGCATGTGGCGCGCCAGCACGAGGCCGACATCCAGCTGCTGGAGCGCGCCGTGACCACGGTGACGCACGACACGGTCTGCACCACTTCTCCGGCCGTGGCGCAGCGCTGGTGCGATGCGGCCTTGATGCGCCGCTGAAACCTTCGTCACGCAGACGACAGCCCGCCGGCCTGCGGGTGGGCGAACACCCGTGACCGGCCGAGGGCTTTCTGCAAGACTGGCTGTTTCCAAAAAATCAAGGAGACAGCGATGGTCAGTCAGCTCTTTCGGCGTTCCCGGCATGCCATGGCCCTGCTGGCCCTGCTGGCGCTACAGCCCGGCTGGGTGGCGGCCCAGGCACAGGCCCCCGCAGCGCCCGCGCTGCCGCCGCCCGACAGCGTGCGCCTGGAGCAGCTGGGGCTGATGCAGGGCTTTCCTCCGGCCGCCGACAAGCGAGTGGACGTGTCCAACGGCTACCGCTATCCGCAACTGCGCTGGGTGGTGCAGCACCTGCGCGAAATCCAGCCCACGCAGAACATCCGGCGCGGCGCGGCGGCGCCCTCGGCCCTGCCCGAAGCGCCCATGGCCCTGGGCGGCCTGCGCTTTGACGACGACAAGGGCCAGCCCGTCACCGTGGACCAATGGCTGGACCGCACCTATACCGACGCCATCGTGGTGCTGCACAAGGGGCGGGTGGTCTTCGAGCGCTACCAGAACCAGATGCAGGCCAGCTCGCCGCACCTGCTGTTCTCGGTCACCAAATCGTTCACCGGCCTGATGGCCGCGCAACTGGCCCACGACGGGCGCATCGACCCCCAGGCCCTGGTCACGAAATACGTGCCCGAGCTGGAAGGCTCTGCCTGGGGCGACATGACGGTGCGCCAGGTCATGGACATGACGGGCGCCGTGCGCTTTCGCGAGGACTACACCGACCCCAAGACCGAGATCTTCGGCTACTCCTGGGCCTCGGGCATGCTGCCGCGTCCGCCCGGCTACGCGGGGCCGACCAATGTCTATGACTTCCTCAAGACGCTGCCCAAGGAAGGCACGCATGGCGAGGGCTTTGTCTACCGCACCGTGCATTCCGAGGTGCTGGGCTGGATCGTCTCGCGCGTCACCCAGCGGCGCTGGAGCGATCTCATGAGCGAGAACATCTGGCAGAAGCTGGGCATGCAGGAAGACGCCTATGTGATGGTGGACAGCACCGGCACGCCGCTGCAGGGCGCGGGCCTGAACGCCACGGCGCGTGACCTGGCGCGCGTGGGCGAGATGCTGCGCCTGGGCGGCAGCTTCAACGGCCAGAAGATCTTCGACAAGGCGGTGCTGGACGACATTGCGCGCGGCGGCGACCGCGAGCAGTTCAAGTTCCGCAGCATCCAGGCCGCGCGGCCCGGCTACAGCTACCGCAACCAGTGGTGGGTGCTGCACAACGCCGACGGCGCCTACGAGGCCGCCGGCATACACGGCCAGTTCATCCACGTGAACCCGGCCGCGCAGATGGTGGTGGTCAAGCTGTCATCGCACCCGGTGGCGGGCGCGGCCTTCACGCATGCGCTGACGCTCAAAGCCTGGGCGGCGCTGGCCGATGCGGTGCGCGACAGGTAGCAGGAACAGGTAGCAGGCAGCAAAAAAGGCAGCGTGCGCAAACACGTTGCCTTCGGCCCCGTGGGCAGGCCGGGCCGGCTTCTGATCGCCTGGCACGGCCCGCAATGGAGCGCACGCGTCAGACCTGGCGACGCCGCATCCGGGTCATGCCGAACAGGGCCAGCAGGGCCGACATGGCAATCAGGCACCACTGCGACAGGGTGGGCACCGCGGTGGTGGTGGCTGCCGCGGGCATGGCCACGACCACGGGGTCGAGGATGGCGCCGTCCTGGGCTCCGTCATCGTCGCCATCGCCGCCGTCCGTGACGGTGTAGCTGGCAGTGCCACCATTGAAGCTGGAAATCTTCACCCACTGGGCAGGCGTTGCCAGCGGCTTCCATTTCAGCAGAACGGCACCTGCGGGCACGTCTGCATGCGTCACCTGCATGGTCAGCGTGTCGCCGACGGTGCAGTCCCGGGTCTCAAACTCCAGCACGGGCCTGGGCATGTCGGGCACGGCCGTGAAGCCGGCGGGCAAGGGGCCGGGCAGGGCGCTGGTGAATGCGACATGGCGGAAGGTGCAGGTGCCATTGGGCTGGCCTTGCGTGAACTGTGTCCTGCTCGTTCCATCGGCGTGCTGTGTGAGGCCGAGAACAGTCACGGAGACGGTGCCGGTTGCGGCTGCGTAGTTCAAGGGATCGCTGCTGGCCTTGGTCCCCCGCACGACGCAGGTGCCGGTGGCCGTGCCGGTCAGCTGGTTGCCGCTGACCGTACATGGCCCGCTCAGGAGCTGGAAGGCGGGGGTGGCGTTGCCTATGCCGCCGCTCAGGGCCAGGGTGGTGGTTTCGCCCACGGCGACGGCTGTCGGCGTCGCGGTCACGGTGGCTGCCTGGGGCTCGGGGATCTTGATGGGATTGAGCGTGTAGCTGCGGTCCAGCGTATTGGCTTTGCTGTCGGTGACCCGGATCGTGAACGAGGTGCTGCCTGCGGCCGTGGGCGTGCCGCTGATCGTGCCTGTGGCGGGGTCCAGTTCAAGGCCTGCAGGCAGCGCTCCGCTTTGCAGTGCAAACGTGTAGGGTGCGCCCAGGCCGCCGGTTGCCGTCAGCGTCCGGGAGTACAGGCTGCCGACCTGGGGGCTGGGCAAGGTCGAGGGGCTGATGCTCAGGGGAATGAAGGGCTCGACGGAAACGGACTGCAGAGCCGCACCCACAATGTCGGCGGCCGAGAAAGTGATTTTCACGGTGCTGCTGTTGGTGATGGGCTCGTCCAGCGCAATGGTGGAGATGCCCACCGGTGCCGTCTTGGTGTACGTCACGGCGCCCGATGTGATGGTCAGTTGCAACGGATTGGCCGTGCTGTTGCGCATCACGAATGATTGGAAATTGATCTTTCCGGTGAGAGCCGACACCGACCAGGATGCAAAGGGATAGGCCGAGCCGCTGATTCGAAAGCTCATCCAGCCGTTGCTGTCGGTGCCGCAGCGGGTGGTGCCGCCGACCATCTGTGCGGAGAAAAAATAGTAGGGCGATGAAGGCGTCGTGTCAGTCGTGGATCTGCAGTTGCCGTTGACATCCAGATCGGGTTTGAAGCCGAGGGATTCGTAGGCGAAGGCATTGCCCAGCGACAGGGCTGCGGCGCCGACGAGCAGCGCTTTGGTGATGGGTCCAGGGAGCATGGGGAACGGGGGTGGAGACAGGGCGCGCTGAGTGTCCTCTCCCGTTGGCCGGCGAATCTGAGCAATTCTGAGAATTGGCTTTCAATAGCGAAGGCCGTCGCGTTTTCTGTGTGCGGGCCAGCCATGAAAAAAGCCCATGCAGCAGGCTGCATGGGCTTTCGTCAGGGATGGGGAGCGTTGATGCTCAGATCACGCCCTGGGCCAGCATGGCGTCGGCCACCTTGACGAAGCCGGCGATGTTGGCGCCGTCGATGTAGCTGACCGTGCCGTCCTCGCGCTTGCCGTACTTCAGGCAGGCGGCGTGGATGCCTTGCATGATCTGCAGCAGGCGGGCATCGACTTCCTCGGCGGGCCAGGACAGGCGGGCCGCGTTCTGGCTCATCTCCAGGCCCGAGGTGGCCACGCCACCGGCGTTGCTGGCCTTGCCCGGTGCGTACAGCACGCCGGCCTTCTCGAAGGCCTTGGCGGCTTCGATGGTCGAGGGCATGTTGGCGCCTTCGGCCACGCAGACCACGCCGTTGGCGATCAGCACCTTGGCGTCTTCCTCGGTCAGTTCGTTCTGCGTGGCGCAGGGCAGGGCCACGTCCACCTTCAGGTGCCACGGCGTCTTGCCGCGCAGGAACTCTGCGCCCACCAGCTTGGCGTACTCGTCCACGCGGCCGTAGCGGTGGTTCTTCACGTCCATGAGGATGGCCAGCTTCTCGGTGGTGAAGCCGTCCTGGTCATACACGGTGCCCGAGGAGTCGGAGACCGACACCACCTTGGCGCCCAGTTGCAGGGCCTTCTCCACGGCGTACTGGGCCACGTTGCCCGAACCCGAGACGGAGACGGTCTTGCCTGCGAAGGACTGGCCGCGCGTGGCCAGCATTTCCTGGGCGAAGTAGACGGTGCCGTAGCCGGTGGCTTCGGGGCGGATCAGCGAGCCGCCGAAGGACAGGCCCTTGCCCGTGAACACGCTGGCGGCGCTGTTGGACAGCTTCTTGTACATGCCGGCCATGAAGCCCACTTCGCGGCCGCCCACGCCGATGTCGCCTGCTGGCACGTCGGTGTCCGGACCCACGTGGCGGAACAGCTCGGTGACGAAGGCCTGGCAAAAGCGCATGACTTCAGCGGGGCTCTTGCCCTTGGGATCGAAGTCCGAGCCGCCCTTGCCGCCGCCCATGGGCAGCGTGGTCAGCGCGTTCTTGAAGGTCTGCTCGAAGGCCAGGAACTTGAGCACGGACAGCGTGACCGAGGGGTGGAAACGCAGGCCGCCCTTGTAGGGGCCGATGGCCATGCTGTGCTGGATGCGGAAGCCGCGGTTGACCTGCACATGGCCCTTGTCGTCGGTCCAGCTCACGCGGAACATGACCACGCGCTCGGGCTCGACCAGACGCTCCAGCAGGCCGAGTTCGGCGTACTTGGGGTTCTTCTCGATGAAGGGCCAGAGGCTTTCCATCACTTCGGTGACGGCTTGCAGGAATTCGGGCTGGCCGGGGTTGCGTTGCGCCACTTCTTCAAGGAATTGGCCGACGGACTCGTACTTCATGGAAAAACCTCTGACTAAAAAACGGCTGCGGGAAGGGGTGAGTGCAAACCAAAATTATGCCAAAAAGTTATGCCGTCATGCATCGTTTTGGTGAACGGTGCCCGTGCTTGGTGCTTGAATGCCGTTTTTCGGTGCATTTCCAGAGAGGTGCCGACGGTATTTGGTGCATGGGCAGGGCCTGCGTGCCGCAGTGAGCGGGCAGGCCGCGGCCTGGATCAGCCGTATCCGGTGGCGTGCATGGTCATGGCGAATGGGAATGGCTGGCGCCATGCCAGCTGACATGAAGAGTGGCTAGGAAGGCCTTGCAGCCGGACGGGGCTTGGGCCCGCCCGGCCATCCCATCGACGGCCTTTCAGCTGCGCTGCAGCTGGGGATGGCGCGCGAACAGGTCGGCGGCCCAGTCCACGAAGGCCCGCACCTTGGCGCTGAGGTGGCGGTTGGGCGGATAGACCACGTGAATGGGCAGCGGCGGCTGGGTCCACTCGGGCAGGACCTCGACCAGTTCACCGCTGTCGATCAGCGGCTGGGCAAAGGCCGTGACCAGCTGCGCGATGCCAAAGCCCGCCAGCACGGCGGCCGTGTAGGCATTGCTGTCGTTGGCCGCGATGCGGTAGTTGCCCGCCACCTCGATGGATTCATCGCCCCGCTGGAATTCCAGCGGGTACATGCGCCGCGTATGGCCCGAGAAGAAGGCGACGATCTGGTGCTTCGTATCCAGCTCGGAAGGGTGCTGGGGCACGCCGTGGCGTGCCAGGTAGGCGGGCGAGGCCACGGTGATCCAGTTCATGGAGCCGATGCGCCGCGCCACCAGAGATTGGTCGCTGAGCTCGCCCCCGCGGATCACGCAGTCCACGTTGTCGCTGATCAGGTCCACCAGGCGGTCGCCCACGCCCAGGTCGATCTGTATGTCGGGGTAGCGTTCGCAGAATTCGGTCAGCGCCGGAATGATGATCAGCCGGGCCATGGAGCTGCCCACGTCCAGCCGCAGTCGCCCGCTGGGCGCGGTCTGGGTGTTGACCATGCTGGCTTCGAGATCGTCGAAGTCATTGAGCAGGCGTGCCGCGCGTTCGTAGTAGGCCGCGCCATCGGGCGTGACGGTGACGCGCCGCGTCGTGCGGTTGAGCAGCTTGACGCGCACGCGCGCCTCCAGCGCCTGTATCTGTTTGGTGACCGTGCCCTTGGGCAGGTCGAGCGAATCGGCGGCGCGGGTGAAGTTGCCGGCTTCCACCACGCGAACGAAGACACGCATGGCCTGGATCTGGTCCATGGAAAGTTGCTCCTGCAGCGCCCGGCAAGGGAATGCCGGCTCGGCGGAATTCTCACATGCGCGGTATCGGGCGATTGTTCGTGAAACGGAAACAGAGCGATGGCTGCGTTGCTATTTCAGACATGGCCGGCGCCGCCTATATTCCAACCATCGACCATTGCCGCAGGTTCGCGCCATGTCCACTTCCCCGTCGCTTCCGAACGGCCCCGCCGCCGGGGCGCAGATTGCCGAAACAGAATTCTCCATCGAGCTGCCCGAGCACGGCACCGTGGCTGCGCGCGCCTATGGCCAGCGCAGGCCCGGCACGGTCTCGCCGCTGGTGCTGCATTTCCATGGCGGCACCTTTGTCTGCGGCACGCTGGACAACGGGCGCTACATCGGCCGGCTGCTGGCCGAGGCGGGCGCCGTCGTGGTGTCGCTGGCCTACCCGCTGGCGCCCGAGCATCCGTTTCCCCAGCCCATCGAGGTGGGCTACGCCGTGCTGCAGTGGCTGTACAAGCACCGCGTGAAGATGGCGGGCAAGGGCGCGCCGCTGTTCCTCGCGGGTGAAGAAGCCGGCGGCAACCTGGCCGCCGCCGTGGCCGTGATCTCGCGCGACCGGGGCCATCCGCCGCTGGCGGGCCAGATCCTGGTGTCGCCCATGCTCGATCCCTGCACCGGCACCGCCTCGCAGCGCGAGGCCACGCCCGAGGCCGGCGAATGCCGCTGGGCCACGGGGTGGCGCGAGTACCTGAGCTGCCCCAAGGACGCCATGCATCCCTATGCCGTGCCCGGCAGCTCGCTGCGCCTGGCCCAGCTGCCGCCGGCCCTGGTGCTGGTGGGTGGTGACGACCCGCTGCGCGACGAGGCCCAGGCCTATGCGGCCCGCCTGCGCGCGGCCGGGGTGACAGCCAGCAGCCATGTGCTGCCCAGCGCGTCGAACTGGCCGCAGGCCCTGTCCGAGGCCGAGGCCTGTACGGCCTGCAGCGCCGCCGTGTCCCAGCATGTGCATGACTTCTTCGAGGCCACCATGAACAAGCCCGCAGCACCGGGCTAGGCCCCGCGCCGCCGCAGCCGGCGACACCTGCTGCCCCGTTTTCCCCTTCCGCCTTCCCGGCGCGTTCAGGCGCCGGGCGGGCATCGTGTTCCCTGAATTTCGCAAAAAAACACCATGTCCACCGAATCCACCTCATCCTCTTCCTCCGTCTCCGTCCAGCGCAAGGGCTGGAGATTGCCTGCCGCCGCTGCGGCCATCCTCGCCGTCAGCGCCGGCCTGTTCGGCCTGCACGGCATCGAGGCCAAGGCCGATGACGCGCCCGCCAGCGCCCAGCCCGCCGCCACGCCCGTGTCGGTGGCCACGGTCGCCGAAAGCGAGGTCACCGCCTGGGACGAGTTCTCGGGCCGCCTTGAAGCCGTGGAGCGCGTGGACATCCGCTCGCGCGTGGCTGGCGCCGTGCAGGCCGTGCACTTTCGCGAGGGCGCGCTGGTCAAGCAGGGCGATCTGCTGATCACCATCGATCCCGCACCGTATGCGGCCGAGGTCGAGCGTGCCGAAGCCCAGGTGGCCTCGGCCCAGGCGCGCCAGTCCTATGCGCGCAGCGAGCAGGAGCGCGCACGCCGCCTGTGGGACGAGCGGGCGATTGCCCAGCGCGAGCTGGACGAGCGCATCAACGCGGGCAGCGAGGCCGAGGCCAATCTGCGCGCGGCCCAGGCGTCCCTGCAATCGGCGCGGCTGAACCTGGGCTACACCCAGGTGCGCGCCCCCGTGTCGGGCCGCATCGGCAAGCGCGAGATCACCGTGGGCAACCTGGTGGCCGCAGGCCCGGGCGCGCCGGTGCTGACCACGCTGGTCTCGGTCAGCCCCATCTATGCAAGCTTCGATGCCGATGAGCAGGTCATCACGCGCGCGCTCAAGGAGCTCGGCGGCGGCGCGGGCAACCGCGCCAAGATCGACAGCATTCCCGTGCAGATGGGCACGGCCACGGCCGGCAGCACGCCCTTCGAGGGCCGGCTGCAGCTGATCGACAACCAGGTCGATGCCCGAAGCGGCACGGTGCGCGTGCGCGCCGCCTTCGACAACAAGGATGGCGCCCTCATGCCCGGCCAGTTCGCCCGCATCCGCATGGGCCAGGCGCGCGACAGCAGCATGCTGCTGGTCAGCGAGCGCGCCATCGGCACGGACCAGAGCAAGAAGTACGTGATGGTGGTGGGCGGCGACAACAAGGCCGTGTACCGCGAGGTGGCCCTGGGCGCCTCGGTCAACGGCCTGCGCAACGTGACCCAGGGCCTGCAGCCCGGCGAGCGCGTGGTCGTCAACGGCCTGCAGCACATCCGCCCCGGCGCCTTGGTCGCGCCCAAGGAGGTGTCCATGGATGCGCGGGCCGATGCCCGCCAGCCGGGCACCCGGCAGGCAGCCGAACAAGTGGCTGACGCAACCAAGTCCTGATCTAGCCGCACACCTTTCCTGCCTCTGAAATGCCGCCTGACCGCAGGCGGCATGGGCCGCGCTTTGCCGTGGCGGAGCCAAACACCATGAACCTATCCAAATTCTTCATTGACCGGCCGATTTTCGCAGGCGTGCTTTCGCTGCTGATGCTGATCGCCGGCCTGATCGCCATGGGCGGGCTGCCGATCTCGGAATACCCCGAGGTCGCGCCGCCGTCCGTGGTGGTGCGCGCCCAGTACCCGGGCGCCAATCCCAAGGTGATCGCCGAGACCGTGGCCACGCCGCTGGAAGAGCAGATCAACGGCGTCGAAGGCATGCTCTACATGGGCAGCCAGGCCACCAGCGACGGCGTGATGACGCTGACCGTCACCTTCCGCCTGGGCACCGACCCCGACAAGGCGCAGCAGATGGTGCAAAACCGCGTCTCGCAGGCCGAGCCGCGCCTGCCGGAAGAGGTGCGCCGCCTGGGCATCACCACGGTCAAGAGCGCACCCGACCTGACCATGGTGGTGCACCTGGTCTCGCCCAACCAGCGCTATGACATCAACTACCTGCGCAACTACGCGGTGCTGAACGTGAAGGACCCGCTGGCGCGCATCGAGGGCGTGGGCCAGATCCAGATCTTCGGCGGCGGCGACTACGCCATGCGCGTGTGGCTGGACCCGCAGAAGGTGGCGCAGCGCGGCCTGTCGGCCAGCGATGTGGTGGCTGCCATCCGCGGCCAGAACGTGCAGGCTGCGGCCGGCGTGGTCGGCGCCTCGCCGGGGCTGCCGGGCGTGGACATGCAACTGTCCATCAACGCCCAGGGCCGCCTGCAAAGCGAGGAGGACTTCGGCGACATCATCGTCAAGAGCGGCTCCGACGGCGCCGTGACCCGCCTGCGCGACATCGGCCGCCTGGAGATGGGCGCGGCCGACTATTCGCTGCGCTCGCTGCTGAACAACGACCCGGCCGTGGGCATGGGCGTGTTCCAGGCGCCGGGCTCCAATGCGCTGGAGATCTCGGCCAACGTGCGCAAGACCATGGAGGCCCTGAACAAGAACATGCCCGAGGGCCTGGAGTACCGCATCGCCTACGACCCCACGCAGTTCGTGCGCGCCTCCATCGAATCGGTGGTGCACACGCTGCTGGAGGCCATCGTGCTCGTGGTGCTGGTGGTGATCCTGTTCCTGCAGACCTGGCGTGCCTCCATCATCCCGCTGCTGGCCGTGCCGGTGTCGGTGATCGGCACCTTCGCCGTGCTGCATCTGCTGGGCTTTTCCATCAACGCGCTGAGCCTGTTCGGCCTGGTGCTGGCCATCGGCATCGTGGTGGATGACGCCATCGTCGTGGTCGAGAACGTGGAGCGCAACATCGAGGCCGGTCTCACGCCGCGCAACGCCACCTATCGCGCCATGCGCGAGGTCTCGGGCCCCATCATCGCCATCGCCCTGGTGCTGGTGGCGGTGTTCGTGCCGCTGGCCTTCATCAGCGGCCTCACGGGCCAGTTCTACAAGCAGTTCGCGGTGACCATCGCCATCTCCACGGTGATCTCGGCCATCAACTCGCTGACGCTGTCGCCCGCGCTGGCGGCCCTGCTGCTGCGCGGCCACGATGCGCCCAAGGACGCGCTGACGCGCGGCATGGACCGGGCCTTCGGCTGGCTGTTCCGCGGCTTCAACCGCATGTTCCACCGGGGCTCCGAGGCCTACAGCGGCGGCGTGGGCCGCGTGATCTCGCGCAAGGCGCTGATGCTGGCCATCTACCTGGCGCTGATCGCCGTGACCTTCGGCCTGTTCAAGGCCGTGCCTTCGGGCTTCGTGCCCGCGCAGGACAAGCAGTACCTGATCGGCTTTGCACAACTGCCCGACGGTGCCACGCTGGACCGCACGGACGAGGTGATCCGCCGCATGGGCGAGATCATGAAGGACAACCCCAACGTGGAGGACACCATCGCCTTCCCGGGCCTGTCCATCAACGGCTTCACCAACAGCTCCAACTCGGGCATCGTCTTCGCCACGCTCAAGCCCTTCGACGAGCGCAAGCGCGCCGACCAGAGCGGCGGCGCCGTGGCCGGCCAGCTCAACCAGGCCTTCGCAGGCATCCAGGACGCCTTCATCGTCATGTTCCCGCCGCCACCCGTGGCGGGCCTGGGCACGACGGGCGGCTTCAAGCTGCAGCTGGAAGACCGCGCCTCCCTGGGCTATGACCAGATGGACGCGGCCGTGAAGGCCTTCATGGCCAAGGCCTACCAGACGCCCGAGCTGACCGGCATGTTCACCAGCTGGCAGGTCAACGTGCCCCAGCTGTATGCCGACATCGACCGCACCAAGGCGCGCCAGCTCGGCGTGCCGGTGACGGACATCTTCGACACCATGCAGATCTACCTGGGCAGCCTGTATGCGAACGACTTCAACAAGTTCGGCCGCACCTACAGCGTCCGCGTGCAGGCCGATGCGCCCTACCGCGCGCGTGCCGAGGACGTGGGCATGCTCAAAGTGCGCTCCAGCTCGGGCGAGATGATTCCGCTGTCGGCGCTGATGAAGGTGGACTCCAGCTTCGGCCCCGAGCGCGCCATGCGCTACAACGGCTACCTCACGGCCGACATCAACGGCGGTGCCGCACCGGGCTTCTCTTCGGGCCAGGCGCAGGATGCCATCAAGCGCATCGCGGCCGAGACCCTGCCCAAGGGAATCGACTTCGAATGGACCGACCTGACCTACCAGGAGATCCTGGCCGGCAATTCGGCGGTGATCGTGTTCCCGCTGGCCCTGCTGCTGGTCTTCCTGGTGCTGGCCGCGCAGTACGAGAGCCTGACCCTGCCGATTGCCATCATCCTGATCGTTCCCATGGGCCTGCTGGCGGCCATGACCGGCGTCTGGCTGTCGGGCGGGGACAGCAATGTCTTCACGCAGATCGGGCTCATCGTGCTGGTGGGGCTGAGTGCGAAGAACGCCATCCTGATCGTGGAGTTCGCGCGGGAGCTGGAGTTCGAGGGCCGCACGCCCATACAGGCCGCCATCGAGGCCAGCCGGCTGCGCCTGCGCCCCATCCTGATGACCTCGCTGGCCTTCGTCATGGGCGTGCTGCCCCTGGTGCTGTCCACGGGCGCGGGCTCGGAAATGCGCCGTGCCATGGGCGTGGCCGTGTTCTCGGGAATGATCGGGGTGACGGCCTTCGGCCTGTTCCTGACGCCTGTGTTCTACGTGCTGATGCGCCGCCTGGCAGGCAACCGGCCGCTCAAGCAGCATGGGCCCGAGATGGAGGAAGAGGCCCCTGCACATGCACCCGCCCACGGCCATGCCTCGGGTGGCGGCGCGCTGCCCATGCCCTCTGCTGCGCGTGGCGAGCATGAATGAGCCCACACCACAAGAACAGGAACCGATCATGAAGATCCCATCGCTTTCGAAACTGTCCAGGCGTCTGCTGCCCCTGGTGGCGGCGCTGGCCCTGGCCGGCTGCGCCAGCGTGTCCCAGAGCCTGCCCGAGATGCCGGCCGCCCCCGCCTTCAAGGAGCAGGGCGCCGCGCCGCAGGCGGGCTGGACCCAGGCCCTGCCCGCCGAAGCCCAGGCACGAGGCCAATGGTGGCTGGCCTTTGCCGACCCGGCGCTGAACGCGCTGGTGGACAAGGCCACGCTGGACAACCAGAGCATCCAGGCCGCGGCCGCACGCCTGGCCGAGGCCCGTGCCCTGGCGCGCAGCGCCAATGCCGAGCGCCTGCCCCAACTGGGCCTGGGCGCAGGGGCCACGCGCGGCGCGGGGCTGGACAAGGCCTCGGGCACGCGGCCTGCCACCCTGGTCAATGCGGGGCTGAACCTGTCGTACGAGGTCGATCTGTTCGGCCGCATTTCCCAGGCGGCCGACGCATCGAGGCTGGACGCCGAGGGCCGCGAGGCCCTGCTGCAAAGCACCCGGCTGGCCGTGCAGGCCGAGGTCGCGCAGACCTATCTGCAGCTGCGCGCACTGGACGCCGAGCGTGCCCTGATGCGCGAGACCGTGGAGGCCTACCGCGACACGCTGCGCCTGTCGGAGCGAAGGCTGCAGGCCGGCGACATTGCCGAGCTGGACGTGGCGCGCATCCAGGCCGAGCTGTCGGCTACCGAATCGGATGCGCTGGCGCTGGACCGCCAGCGCGCCCAGGTCGAGCATGCGCTGGCCGTGCTGGTGGGCGACTCGGCCTCGCGCTTCGGCCTGGGCGAAGGCGCCTGGACCACGGCGCTGCCCTCCATCCCAGCCGGCGTGCCGGCCACGGTGCTGATGCGCCGGCCCGACATCTCGGCCGCGCAGCGCGCCGTGTTCGCCGCCCAGTCGCGCGTGGGCGTGGCCAAGACAGCCTGGTTCCCCAGCATCTCGCTGACCGGCGCGGCTGGCCATGCCTCCCCCGAGGTTGGTGACCTGTTCAAGTGGTCCATGCGCTCCTGGGGCGTGGGCGCCTTGCTGTCGCTGCCGCTGTTCGACGGCGGCCGGCGCGAGGCCGGCGTGCAGGCCGCAGGCGCGCAGCTCGATGCCGCGCTGGCCGCCTACCGCCAGCAGGCGCTGGTGGCCTTCCAGGAGGTGGAGGACCAGCTGTCGTCCATCCGCATCCTGCAGGAGCAGTCCACCGTGCAGGGCCAGGCCGTGGTGGCCGCCAAGCGTGCCACCAGCCTTTCGGACACGCGCTACCGCAATGGCTACGTGAGCCAGCTGGACCTGCTGGATGCCCGCCGCAGCGAACTGCGCAACCGCCGCCAGGCGCTGCAGGTGAAGTCCGCGCAGTACCAGGCCGCCGTGGGCCTGATCCGGGCGCTGGGCGGGGGCTGGGATGTGCCGGCTGACGTGCCGGTGGCCCAGGCCGCGCTGCGCTGAGGCACCCTCAGGCCAGCACGTCAATGGAGCGGAACACGCGCTGCAGCACCGGGTCCGGGCTGTGGCGGCAGGCGTGGACCTGCTCCATGAGGTGGTGCACGAAGCGCTCGGCCACCCAGGGCAGGGGGCCGTGGCCGCGCTGGACCACGCCCACCGTGTGGGGCTCGAACTGCTCGCGCAGGGACAGCGGCACCAGGGTGCCCTGGGGCACGCCCGATTCGATCAGCGGCCAGGGGCACAACGAGAGCATGTCGCTGTGCGCGATCAGGTGCAGCAGCAGCGATGCCGAATGCACCAGGTGGATGTGGCCCACGGGCACGGGCAGGCCATGGCGCAGGAACAGGCGCCGCACCAGGTCGTCTTCTTCAGGCGGCGTGTAGTTGAGCAGCCAGTCGCAGTCCATCAGCTCGGCCAGCGAACGGGCGCCTGCCAGCGGGTGGCCGGTGCGGGCCACGACGGTGGCGTCATAGCGGAACAGCGGCGTGCCGTGCAGGTCGCCGCCCGAGGGGCCCGAAGGCACGCGGCCGATCAGCAGATCCAGCGTGCCTTCGCGCAGGCGCGGATGGGCCACGGCCGACAGGCCCTCGAACAGCTCCAGCCGCACCTGGGGCAGTTCGGCGCGGAAGGCGCGCAGCACATGGGGCAGCAGGCTCTGGCCCACCCAGGGCGTCACGCCCACGGACAGGCGCGCCACGGCGCAGGTGTCGCGCAGGCGGGCCATTTCATCCTCGGCCTGGGCCATCTGCCCGGTGATCAGTTGGGCGTGGCGCAGCAGCGTGCGCCCGGCCGGCGTGAGGACGATGCCGCTGCTCTGGCGCTCGAACAGCGCAAGGCGGTGGCCTTCCTCCAACTCGCGCAGGGCCTGGGTGATGGCCGACTGCGTGATGCCCAGCGCGCGTGACGCGGCGCGCACGCTGCCGCAGCCGGCCACGGCGACGAGGTAGCGCATCTGGTGCAGCTTCATGGCGGGACCGGCATCGGTGTGGGGCTGGGAATTCATGGGCCGATCTTGCAGGTTTCGTGCCATGTGTGCCATGCCCGTGATTGGCGCGTGCAGGTGTTCAGGGGATGACAGGCAATGCCTGGCAGGGCAGGCGCTGGTGGTCTTCCACCCGCTGCCCACGCTTCCTAGACTGCGGGCATGAACATTGACCCGCCCGTTTCCACCACGGCCGAAGCCGCCGATCCGGTGCTTGCCGGCATACGCGCCACGCAGGCCGAGATGGTGGCCCTGCGCCATCACCTGCATGCCCATCCCGAGCTGGCCTTCGAGGAGTTCGCCACCAGCGACTTGGTGGCCGAGCGCCTGGCCTCCTGGGGCTATGAAGTGCACCGGGGCCTGGGAGGCACGGGCGTGGTCGGCACGCTGCGCTGCGGTACGGGCACGCGCCGGCTGGGCCTGCGTGCCGACATGGACGCGCTGCCCATCCACGAGCAGACCGGCCTGCCCTACGCCAGCCGCCACGCGGGCCGCATGCATGCCTGCGGGCATGACGGCCACACCGCCATCCTGCTGGCCGCCGCGCGCGAGCTGGCCCAGGCGCACGGCTTCGACGGCACGCTGCACCTGATCTTCCAGCCGGCCGAGGAGGGCCTGGGCGGGGGCCGCAAGATGGTGGAGGATGGCCTGTTCGATCTGTTCCCCTGCGATGCCATCTTTGCGCTGCACAACATGCCGGGCTTTGCCGAGGGGCAGTTCGGCTTTCGCGAGGGCTCGTTCATGGCTTCGTCGGACACGGTGATCATCACCGTGCGCGGCAAGGGCGGCCATGGCTCGGCCCCGCACCTGTCGGCCGACCCGGTGGTGGCGGCGGCCCACCTGGTGCTGGCGCTGCAGACCGTGGTCTCGCGCAATGTCGATCCCCGCGACATGGCCGTGGTCAGCGTGGGCGCCATCCATGGCGGCGACGCACCGAATGTCATCCCCGGCGAGGTGGAGCTGCGCCTGTCCGTGCGCGCCTATCGGCCCGAGGTGCGTGCCCTGCTGCGCGAACGCATCACCGCGCTGGCCCATGCCCAGGCTGCCACGCTGGGGGCCGAGGCCGTGGTGGACTACCGCTGGCGCTATCCGGCCCTGGTCAACGACGCGGCCAGCACGGCCTTCGCCCGCGAGGTGGCGCGCGACTGGCTGGGCGAGCAGGCGCTGATCCCTGACCTGCAGCCACTGACGGGCAGCGAGGACTTCTCCTTCATGCTCGAACAATGCCCGGGCAGCTACCTGATCGTGGGCAACGGCGTGGGCGACACGCATGGCACGGGCGGCTGCATGGTCCACAACCCCGGCTACGACTTCAACGACCGCATCCTGCCGCTGGCAGCCACCTACTGGGTGAAGCTGGCCCGGCGTTTTCTGTCCGCCGCCTGAGGCGCCGCGCCCGCACCGGATTCCTTTCACGACTTCACCTGCGATTGCCACCATGCGCACTGCATTTCCTCTCTCCTCCGAGGCCCGCCAGGTCCTGAGCCGCCGCAGCCTCCTGGGCGCCGCCGCGCTGGGGCTGGCCCTGCCGGCTGCTGCACAGGTCGGCTTTCCTGCCAAGCCATTGAAGCTGGTCGTCGGATACCCGGCCGGTGGTTCGGTGGACCTGGCCGCCCGCGTGGTGGGCGATGCGCTGGCCGCGCAGCTGCGCGGCACGGTGGTGGTGGACAACGTGGGTGGGGCGGCGGGTGCCATTGCGGCCCAGCGCGTGGCCTCGGCACCGGCCGATGGCTACACGCTGCTGGTGGGGGCCAGCAACGAGCTGGTGGCCACGCGCGTCGTCAACCCCGCGCAGCGCTACGACGGCCGCCGCGATTTCACGCCGCTGGGCCTGGTGGCCACCGGCCCGCTGATCCTGGCCGCACGCCCGGGCCTGGGCGTGAAAAGCATGGCCCACTTGCTGGAGCTGGCGAAGCGCCAGCCCGGCAAGCTCAGCTACGGCAGCTCGGGCGTGGGGTCGACCCTGCATTTCGCGGGAGAGCTGTTCAAGCAGCGCGCCGGTGTTTCCATCACCCATGTGCCCTACCGCGGCGTGGCGCCGTTGACCAGCGACCTGGCGGGCGGCAGCCTGGACCTGGCCATGCTCTCGCCCACGGCGGCGCAACCGTTTTTGCAGAGCGGGCGCATCGTGCCGCTGGCGGTCACCAGCGCGCAGCGCCTGTCCGCCTTGCCCCAGGTTCCAGCCATGGCCGAACTGGCGCCGCTGCGCGGTTATGAATTGGTGGGCTGGTTTGCGCTGATGGCGCCGCGCGGACTGCCCGCCGCCACCGCGCAGCGCATTACGGCGGCCCTGCAGGAGGCGCTGGCCGAGCCCGCCGTGCGCAAGCGCCTGGAAGATGCCGGCATGGTGCCCGCCTCGGGCCGCGAGGACCTGGCTCGCCTGATCGCCGAGGAAGACCGCAAGTACGAGCAGCTCGCGGCCTTCGCGAACATGCGCGACTGACGGTGTAGACGGTGCTGACGGCGCTGACGGCAGCCAGGGCAGGTTCAGCGACCGCGCAGGAACAGCGCGTCCAGTTCCTTCATGCTCATCTGCCGCCAGGTGGGGCGGCCGTGGTTGCATTGGTCGGAGCGCTCGGTGACTTCCATCTGGCGCAGCAGGGCGTTCATCTCGTCCAGCGTCAGGCGGCGATTGGCGCGCACGGCGCCGTGGCAGGCCATGGTGGCCAGGATTTCATTGCGCGCGCGCTGCACCACGGTGCTGGCGTCGTGCTGGGCCAGCTCGGCCAGAACGCTGCGCGCCAGCTCCACGGCATCGCCCTGGGCCAGGGTGGCGGGCACGGCACGCACGGCCAGCGTCTTGGGCGAGAAGGGCGAGACTTCCATGCCCAGGGCCTGCAGCGTGTCGCCATGGGCCTCGGCCGTGGCCACTTCCTCGGGCGTGGCGGCGAAGGTGGCGGGAATCAGCAGCGGCTGGCTGGGGATCTGCTCTGCCGCGTTGACGGCATTCTTGAGCTGCTCGTAGACGATGCGCTCGTGCGCCGCATGCATGTCCACCACGACCATGCCCTGGGCGTTCTCGGCCAGGATGTAGACGCCGTGGATCTGGGCGACGGCGCGGCCCAGGGGCCAGATGGTTTCCTCAGCAGCGGCAGGGGTGTCCGCTGCCGGGGGCGTGAAGTTCGCAGGTGAAGGCTCGGAGAGGGTGACGGTGACGGTGACCGGCTGGGGCTGTGCAGCGGGTGCATAGCTGGCGGGTACATCGCCGGCAGGCCATTGCACGCCGGGCCTGTCCACCGGGTCTTCGGCAGCACCGGCAGTCTGCATGGCCGTCTGTGCGGGAAGCGCCACCGGGGCCGGCGCGGCTTCGCGCATGGGTGCCCACAGGCCCGCCATGTTGCTGACCTTGTGGCCGCCCTGTTCATCGCCAAAGCTCATGCGCGCCTGGGGCCAGGCGGGAGCCGCCACCTTGGGCGCGGTGGCCGGTGCGGCAGGGGCCAGCTCCGGGGTGCGGGCGGCTTCCTCGGCGGCAGCGGCGGCGGCGGCGGCC
>NZ_LFJT01000066.1:0-35046 GCF_001682645.1 Delftia sp. JD2 | reverse complement strand
AGCCGCGCCGTGGCCGGCATCGGCTGCCACTACATGACGGTGTGGATGGACCGCTCCACCAGCACCTTCACGCAGATGGGTGGCGAGGGCGTGACCTGGGTGGGCCAGGCGCCCTTCACCAAGGACGCCCATGTCTTCGCCAACCTGGGCGACGGCACCTACTTCCACAGCGGCCTGCTGGCGATACGCCAGAGCATCGCGGCCGGCGTGAACATCACCTACAAGCTGCTGTACAACGACGCCGTCGCCATGACGGGTGGCCAGCGCGTGGGCGAGCGGCCCGAGGGCCACTCGGTGCTGCAGATCATGAACAGCCTCAAGTCCGAAGGCGTGGCCAAACTGGTCATCGTCACCGACGAGCCTGCCAAGTACGACGGCGTGCCGCTGGCCGAGGGCGTGACCGTGCACCACCGCGACGAGCTGGACCGCATCCAGCGCGAGTTCCGCACCCTCAAGGGCTGCACGGCCATCATCTACGACCAGACCTGCGCCACCGAAAAGCGCCGCCGCCGCAAACGCGGCACGCTGGCCACGCCCGACAAGACCGTGGTCATCAACGAGCTGGTCTGCGAAGGCTGCGGCGACTGCTCGGTGCAGTCCAACTGCCTGTCGGTCGAGCCGGTGGAGACCGAGTTCGGCCGCAAGCGCCGCATCAACCAGAACACCTGCAACAAGGACTACTCCTGCGTGAAGGGCTTTTGCCCCAGCTTCGTCACCATCGAAGGCGGCCAGCTCAAAAAGCCCAAGAAGGAGAAGAAGGGCGACCTGTCCATGCTGCCCGCCATCCCGGAGCCCGTGCTGCCCGTGGCCGAGCAGGCCTGGGGCATCGTCGTGGCCGGCGTCGGCGGCACGGGCGTGATCACCATCGGCTCGCTGCTGGGCATGGCCGCCCACCTGGAGGGCAAGGGCGTGATCACCCAGGATGCGGCCGGCCTGGCGCAAAAGGGCGGCTCCACCTGGAGCCACATCCAGATCGCCAACCGTCCCGAGGCCATCTACACCACCAAGGTGGACATGGCCAAGGCCGACCTGGTGATCGGCTGCGACCCCATCGTCACGGCCACGCCGACCACCATGTCCGTGATGCAGCCGGGCCGCACCTTCGTGGCGCTCAACAGCCACGGCTCGCCCACGGCAGCCTTCGTCACCAACCCTGACTGGCAGGCGCCGGACGACCGCTGCGCCAGCGCCCTGGCCCAGGCCGTGGGGCCCGAGCTGCTGGGCAGCTTCGACGCCGAGCAGGTGGCCGTGCAGCTGCTGGGCGACAGCATCTACACCAACCCGCTGATCCTGGGCTACGCCTGGCAAAAGGGCCGCGTGCCGCTGTCGCATGCGGCGCTGATGCGCGCCATCGAACTCAACGGCGTGCAGGCCGACAACAACAAGGCCGCCTTCGAGTGGGGCCGCCGCTGCGCCCATGACCTGGCTGCCGTGCGCGCCCTGTTCCAGACGGCCCAGGTGATCCAGTTCGTCAAGAAGCCTTCGCTGACCGAGATGGTGGCCAAGCGCGTGGACTTCCTCACGGGCTACCAGAACGCCGCCTATGCGGCCGAGTACCAGGCCTTCGTGGACAAGGTCCATGCCGCCGAGCGCGGCGTGGCGGGCTCGGGCACGCGCCTGTCGGAGGCCGTGGCCCGATATCTGTTCAAACTCATGGCCTACAAGGATGAGTACGAGGTCGCGCGCCTGCACACCGATGCGGCCTTCAGCCAGCGCATCGCCGGCATGTTCGAGGGCGACTACCGCGTGGTCCACCACCTGGCGCCGCCATCGTCGGCCGGCAAGGACGAGCACGGCCATCTGGTCAAGAAGTCCTACGGTCCCTGGATGCGCAAGGCCATGGAAGTGCTGGCGAAGATGAAGGGCCTGCGCGGCACGGCGCTGGACCCCTTCGGCCGCACGCAGGAGCGCCGCACCGAGCGCGCCCTGATCCAGGAATACCGCCAGTGCATCGAAGGCCTGCTGACCGAACTCACGCCCGAGCGCCTGGCGCTGGCCGTGGAGATCGCCAGCATTCCCGAGGACATCCGCGGCTACGGCCATGTCAAGGAGCGCAACCTGGCAGCGGCCCGCATCAAGTGGAAGGCGCTGATGGCACGCTGGAGCGCACCGTCACGGGGTGCGGGCAGCACGGGCAAGCCCGCCGTCGGCGTCGCCTGAAACCACACGGACCGCCCCGCTCCAGGGGCCTCCTGTAAGATCGCTGCCGCCGCCCGCACCGCAAGGTGTGGGCGGCGCGGCTCCGTCAGGGTCCGTTCCATGGACCGTCAAGCCGGGCGCAAAAATCACGAAAAACCGCGCTCCACCCCTTTAAAAACGGCAGATGGCAGCCAGTTGCAGCCATCGTCGCCGAAAAACCCGCAGCCGCCAGATCCTGGCAGCCCATGTGGGTCAGGGCTGACGCATACAATGCTCCGTTCTCCTGCGCGGGCCCGTGCATACGGCGTGCGCAGCGACCCTTTTTCGACCTTCCAATCCTGGAGTCTTGCCCGTGTTTATTTCTTCCGCTTTTGCCCAGACCGCACCCGCAGCAGCAGCCTCCGGTGGCGACTTCATGTCGCAGCTGTACGGCATGGCACCGCTGGCACTGATGTTCGTGGTGCTGTACTTCGTGATGATCCGCCCCCAGATGAAGCGCCAGAAGGAGCACCGCTCCATGATCGAGGCGCTGGCCAAGGGCGACGAAGTGGCAACGTCCGGCGGCATCATCGGCCGCGTGACACGCATGTCCGAGCAATTCCTGCACATCGAGATCGCCTCGGGTGTGGAAGTCCAGATCCAGCGCAGCGCCGTCGTACAGGTGCTGCCCAAGGACACGCTGAAGTAAGCGCTGTCCCTGTCTTGCGGGTGTGCGGACCGCGCAGGCGGCAGCACACCCTTTTGTGCGTTGCTGTCTACAAAGAGCGAAGAGCGCGATCATGAACCGATATCCGGTCTGGAAGTACGCGATCATCGTGATCGCGCTGCTGGTGGGGGTGCTCTACACCCTGCCCAATTTTTTCGGTGAGGCGCCTGCCGTGCAGGTCTCCTCGGCCAAGGCCACCATCAAGGTGGACAACGCGGTGCTGCACAGGGTCGAGGAGGCCTTGAAGGCTGCCGATGTCAAGCCCGATGTGCTGACCATCGAGGGCACCTCGGTGCGGGCGCGCTTCAACACGCCCGACGAACAGCTCAAGGCCAAGGACGTGATCCAGAAGGCCCTGATCCCCGATGCCAACGACCCGGCCTACATCGTGGCGCTGAACCTGGTGTCGCGCTCGCCGCAATGGCTCACGGCCGTCGGCGCCAAGCCCATGTACCTGGGCCTGGACCTGCGCGGTGGCGTGCACTTCATGCTGCAGGTGGACATGGCTGCGGCCCTGACCAAGAAGGCCGACTCCTTTGCCGGCGACCTGCGCACCTCGCTGCGCGACAAGAACATCCGCCACGGCGGCGTCTCGCGCAACGGCAACACCGTCGAGATCCGCGTGCGCGACGAGGCCATGCTCACGGCCGCCCGCAATCTGGTCACCGACCAGTTCCCCGATCTGGCGGCCACCTCCGAGCCTGATGGCGCCGGCTTCAAGCTGCTGGCCTCCATCAAGCCCGAAGCCCTGCGTAAGGTGCAGGAACAGGCGCTCAAGCAAAACATCGTCACCCTGCACAACCGTATCAACGAGCTGGGCGTGGCCGAGCCCGTGATCCAGCAGCAGGGTCTGGACCGCATCATCGTCCAGCTGCCCGGCGTGCAGGACACGGCCAAGGCCAAGGACATCCTGGGCCGCACGGCCACGCTGGAAGTGCGCCTGGTCGACGAATCCTCCGAGGCGCGCGGCGCCGAGCTGGGCTCGGGTCCCGTGCCCTTCGGCTCCGAGCGCTACCTGGACCGCAACGCCCAGGCCGTGATCGTGCAAAAGCAGGTCGTGCTGACCGGCGAGAACCTCACCGACGCACAGCCCGGCTTCGACAGCCAGACCCAGGAACCCACGGTCAACCTGGTGCTCGATGCCAAGGGCGCGCGCATCTTCAAGGACATCACGCGTGAGAACGTGGGCAAGCGCATGGCCATCATCCTGTTCGAAAAGGGCAAGGGCGAGGTCGTGACGGCTCCCGTGATCCGCACCGAGATCGGTGGCGGACGCGTGCAGATCTCGGGCCGCATGACCACGGCGGAAGCCAACGACACGGCCCTGCTGCTGCGTGCCGGCTCGCTGGCCGCGCCCATGGAGATCATCGAGGAATACACCATCGGCCCCAGCCTGGGCGCCGACAACATCAACCGCGGCATCCACTCCGTGGTCTGGGGCCTGGTGGCCATCGCGGCCTTCATGTGCGTGTACTACATGCTGTTCGGCGTGATCTCCACGGTGGCCCTGTCGGTCAACGTGCTTCTGCTGCTGGCCATCCTGTCCATGCTGCAGGCCACGCTGACCCTGCCCGGCATCGCCGCCATGGCGCTGGCGCTGGGCGTGGCCATCGACTCCAACGTGCTGATCAACGAGCGCATTCGCGAGGAACTGCGCGGCGGCGTCTCGCCGCAGGCCGCCATCCATGCGGGCTACGAGAACGCATGGCACACCATCCTGGACTCGAACGTGACCACGCTGATCGCGGGCCTGGCGCTGCTGGCCTTCGGCTCCGGCCCGGTGCGCGGCTTCGCCGTGGTGCACTGCATCGGCATCCTGACCAGCATGTTCTCGGCCGTGTTCTTCTCGCGCGGTCTGGTCAACCTCTGGTACGGCCGCCGCAAGAAGCTCAAGAGCATCTCCATCGGCCAGGTCTGGAAGCCGGAAGACACCAGCCAGCTGCGCTCCGTAGCTGCCAAGGGTTCCAGCGTCGCCGATTCCGGCGCCAACAACTGAAAGGGGGAAGACCATGGAGTTCTTCCGCATCCGCAAAGACATCCCCTTCATGAAGTACGCGTTGGTCCTCAACGCGATCTCCTTCATCACCTTCGCGCTGGCCGTGTTCTTCCTGCTCACGCGCGGCCTGCACCTGTCCGTGGAGTTCACGGGCGGCACCGTGATGGAGGTGGCCTATACCCAGACCGCCGACATCGCCAAGGTGCGCGATACCGTCTCCAAGCTGGGCTACAGCGACGTCACGGTGCAGAACTTCGGCACATCGCGCGACGTGATGATCCGCCTGCCCGTGCAAAAGGACGTGTCCTCCGCGCAGCAAAGCGAGCAGGTGCTCACGGCGCTCAAGAAGGAAGACGCCGAAGTCACGCTGCGCCGCACCGAGTTCGTGGGCCCTCAGGTGGGTGACGAGCTCATGCACAACGGCCTGATGGCCCTGGGCTTCGTGGTGCTGGGCATCGTGATCTACCTGGCCATGCGCTTCGAATGGAAGTTCGGCGTGGCCGCCGTGATCGCCAACCTGCACGACGTGGTCATCATCCTGGGCTTCTTCGCGTTCTTCCAGTGGGAGTTCTCGCTGTCCGTGCTGGCCGGCGTGCTGGCCGTGCTGGGCTACTCGGTCAACGAGTCGGTCGTGATCTTCGACCGTATCCGCGAAGCCTTCCGCAAGTTCCGCAAGCTCAGCACCACCGAGGTGATCGACCACGCCATCACCAGCACGATGAGCCGCACCATCATCACCCACGCCTCCACCGAGGCCATGGTGCTGTCCATGTTCTTCTTCGGCGGTCCCAGCCTGCACTACTTCGCGCTGGCGCTGACCATCGGCATCCTGTTCGGCATCTATTCCTCGGTCTTCGTGGCCGCCGCCATCGCCATGTGGCTGGGCGTCAAGCGCGAGGATCTGATCAAGGCGCCCAAGGCTTCCACGGACCCCAACGATCCCAACGCCGGCGCCACTGTGTAAGCGAATGTTCTAGCTCCAGACCGGCTTACACTCGCGGGCATGCCCTCCCTGCCCACCCCTTCCAACGCGCCTGCTGGCACCCAGTCCTCACTGGGCCAGCAGGCGCGTTTGCATTGGGTGCGTGGACTGTGCAAGGGCCTGCCCGGCGTGGCCCAGCAGCTGCTGGCCCAGATGGAACAACAGGCCCAGGCCGTGGGCACCGCACGTGAAATGCAGGAGCGTCGCGAGGCCTGGTCCAGCTACCGCCAGCACCAGGCGGCCTGGCTGAATGCCTGCATGCAGGCGCTGCAGGGCGCACTGCAGCCGGGCAGGGCCACACCGGCCTCCGTGCCACAGCGCGGGGCGCTGCAGTTCGAACTGCTCAGCGACGATGTGGTGGAGAACAAGATCCTGGCCTCCCGCATGGCGCTGGCCATGGGGGAAACCACGGCACCCGTCTTCGATACGCTGCGCCTGCGCATGCAGGCCATCGAAAACCAGGAACTGCCATCCGACGACATTCTGCGCAGCGAGTCCGTGTGCCGCCATCTGGTCGAGCAATGGCTCGCCAGCGGCCTGCAGCGCGGCGATCTGCAGCGCGTGAACGATCTGCTGCAGACAGCCCTGGCACCGCTGCTGGTGGCCGGATACCAGGCGGCCCACCAGCTGCTGGACGGCCAGGGCGTCACCCGTTCGCAGGACGTGGCCATGCGGGTGCGGCGCACCGAGGGCGGCCACTCCACGCGCGCCATGGGCCTGGGCCCGGCCACGGCGCCTGTCTCGACCTCGCAGCCTTCCTCGGCCTATGCGCCCACGCAGATGGGTGGCGTGCCGGGCGCTGCCGCCTCCTATCCGCCCAACGGAGCACTGCCCCAGGGCCAGATGCCCGTGGGCCTGACAACACTTTCGCGCGCACGCCACCGCGCCCATGAAGTCGTGGGCCAATTGCGCCGCCTGCTCATGCAGCCGGGCGTGGGCGTGCCGGGCCTGGTGCCCGGCGTGGGCGGCGTGGGCGGTGGCCTGCAGCAGGCCCCCGCATCGGCCGCGCTGACCCAGGCCCTGCTGGAGCAGCGCGTCGTGGCCCAGACGCAGTACCAGCAGATGCTGGCCCGGGGACTGACCACGCTGCAAATCGATGCCAGCCCGGCCGCCATCGGCCAATTGGTGGGCCAGGTGCGCGAGCGCTCGGCCGAGCTCAAGCGCAAGGCCACCACCTCGGGTGAAAAGGCCACCATCGAGATCGTGGCCCTGATGTTCCAGGCCATCCTGACCGAGGACCGCATCCCGCCTTCGGTGCGCGTCTGGTTTGCCCGGCTGCAGGTGCCCGTGCTGCGCGTGGCGCTGGCCGAGCCGGAATTCTTCAGCAATCTGCGCCACCCGGCCCGGCTGCTGATCGACCGCCTGGGTTCGTGCGTGATGGGGTTCGACGCCTCCAGCATCAGCGGCAGCGCGCTGGAGTCGGAGATCCGGCGCATCGTCCAGGTCATCGAGCAGTACCCGGAGACCGGCCAGAAGGTCTTCGTGCTGGTGCTGCGCGAGTTCGAGGACTTCCTGGCACGCTACCTGACCCAGTCGCAGGACAAGGCCAAGATCGTCAGCGTGGCCCAGCAGGTGGAGCAAAAGGAAACCCTGGCCATCCAGTACACGATCGAGCTGCGCCACCTGCTCACCGACATGCCGGTGCGCGAAGAGATCCGCGAGTTCCTGTTCAAGACCTGGACCGAGGTGCTGGCCCTGGCCGCCGTGCGCCACGGCGCCAAGGACGCGCGCACCATGCGCTTCAAGCAGGCCGCCAGCGAACTGGTCTGGGCCGCCAGCGCCAAGCCCACGCGCCAGGAACGCTCGCGCGTGATCCAGACGCTGCCGACGCTGCTGCAGACGCTGCGCGAAGGGCTGGCCCTGATCGGCGTCACGGGCGAGGGGCAGTCCGCACGCATCAAGCTGGTCACCGACACGCTGGCCGAAGCCTTCGTCTCCAAGACGGCGGCCATCGCACCGGCCCGCATCGAGGCCATGGCCCAGCGGCTGTCCCATCTGGAGCAGTACATCAGCGAAGACGGCATGCTCGACGAGGACATGCCGCTGTCGCCCGAGAACATCGAGATGATCCTGGGCGTGGACACGGCCGGGCTCAACGTCATCCCGAGCACCAACACCCCCGTGGACACGGTGATGCTGGAGTGGGCCACCTCGCTGGAGCCGGGCCGCTGGTTCACGCTGGACCACAACGGCGCGCGCATCCAGGTGCAATACACCTGGCGCAGCCGCCGCAAGCAGCTGCACCTGTTCGCCGCGCTCGATGGTACCTGCCACCTGCTGCAGCTGCGGCGCATGGCCTCCTACCTGCAGTCCGGCCTGCTGTCCGTGCATGACGAAGAGGCGCTCACGGTGCGCGCGACGCGCGATGCGCTGGAGAAGATTCAGGCGAACCCTGAAAGGCTAAGCTCCCCCTGAGGCGCTACGCGCCTTCCCCCTCTCTACCCGCTTCGCGGGGGAGGGGGACGATGCCATCGGCTAGGCGCCCCCACCGCGAGGCGGCTCTTGCTCGGCATCTCCCGCTTGGGGACGCGCCAGTTTTTGAGATCAGGCGTGGGCCAGGCGCTGGAACAGGCCGCCGGGCAGGCGCTCCACGCGGCCGTCCAGTTCCAGCTCCAGCAGGTGGGCCTGCAGGGCTGCGGCATCCATGCCTGTGCGGTCCATGAGCTCGTCCAGCGACAGCGGGTCGTGGGCCAGGGCGCGCAGGGTGGCGTCGTTCTCATGGTCCTGGGCGGACTGGACAGCTGCCGCTGCCGCCGCTGTTGCCGGTACGGGCTTGGCAAGCGGCAGGCGCACGGCCGTGCCCTGCAGCTCATCGAGCACGTCCTGCGCCGTTTCCACGAGCTTGGCGCCCTGGCGCAGCAGCGCATGGCAGCCGCGCGACTGGGGCGCGTGGATGGAGCCGGGGATGGCAAAGACCTCGCGGCCCTGTTCGCTGGCCAGCCTGGCCGTGATCAGCGAGCCCGATTGCAGGGCCGCCTCGACCACCAGCGTGCCCTGCGACAGGCCCGCAATGATGCGGTTGCGCTGCGGAAAGTGCGCGGCCATGGGGCCGGTGCCCAGCGGATACTCGCTGACGATCAGCCCATGGCTGGCCACTTCGCGGGCCAGGCCGATGTGGCGCCGTGGATAGACCTGGTCCAGGCCCGTGCCCACGACGGCAATGGTGACGGGCGCTGCCTGGGCGCCCGTGCGCAGCACCGCGCGCAGTGCGCCCTCATGGGCAGCGCCATCCACGCCCTGCGCCAGTCCGGAGACGATGCACAGGCCGGCCTCGGCCAGCGCCTGCGCCATGGCGCGCGCATTGGCCGCGCCCTGGACCGTCGGCCCGCGGCTGCCGACCATGGCCAGGGACTGTGGATAGGGGAACCAGGGACCAGAACCTGTCATGCAGCCCTCGCTGCCCTGCACATGCAGCAGCAGCGGCGGATCTTCGGTCTGCAGCAGCGCCTGCGGATACTGGGGATGGCCCAGCGCAAGCACGGCATGCGACTGCCCGGAAGCGGGCTGGTCCAGCCATTGCGCCGTGGCCGCCACAAGCTGCTCCAGGCGCTGGGGCACGGTCTGCAGCGAATGGGCCTGTGCCGCCGTCACCAGGCCGTGCCAGACGGCTGGAGGGCCGCTCCAGATGTTCTGCGCGCCACCGCAGGCCGCCAGCAGGCGCCGCGCCGTGGTGCGGCCCACGCCGGGCGTCAGCAGCAGCCGAAGCCAGGCGGACAGCTCCTCGGGAGCGAGCCGGTCGGTGGACTGCAAGGCGGCCGCCATGGCGTTGCCGGCAGGCCGCTGGGGCTCAGGGAGCCGGCGAGGTCAGGCTGTCGCCCACCTCGACGCCGCGCCGCGCCTCCAGGATCAGCGCGTAGGAGACGCGGTCGAAGGTACGGAACACCATGGCGTAACCATTGCGTTCGTCGGGCAGCTGCACTTCTTCCTTCTTGTCGCCCGTCTTGTCCACGATGCGCACGCCACGGCGGATCAACTCCAGCACCGTGCCCACGTCCATGCCGTCCTGCGTGCCCTTGTTGATGGCAATGACCTGGTTGTTGGCCGCCCAGCGCACGGCTTGGTCGCCGTAAAGGGACACCACATGGGCCTTCACGGCAGCCTGCGGCGCATGCGGCGCATAGTTCATGTAGGTTCGTTCCGGTGCGGGCAGCAGGCGGTCGCCAGCACGCATCTCGGTCTTGGCGCGCGAGAGGTCCACCGTGGCGGGAGAGGCCTGCTCGTGCTTTTCGCCCTTGCTGTCCACGATCTCCAGCGAGGTCTCGCCCTCGATGAGATCGGCCAGGCCCAGGTACTTGGCCTCGTAGCCCAGCACCTCACCGGAGATGGGATCCTTGAGCGCCACCGCATCGCGGAAGACACGGTACTGGCGCGGCAGGCCGTCGCCCTTGCGCAGCGGCGCCTCGGCCGTGCCGCGTGCATAGGCGCGGTCACCGCTGGCCATGAGCACGCGCTCGTCCGTGGTGGCGATGAGGCGGGGTGCGCGCAGCAGCGTTTCGGCATCCACCACCAGCGGCTCGGCCAGGAAGGGCTCGATCAGATGGGGCTGCAGCGTGGGCAGGGCCGCCTGGGCCAGCGACTCGCTGCGCGTGCTCGGAGACACGCGCACCACACCGGGCTCGCCGCCGTCGCCCATGGGACGCGCCGTGCTCAGGCGGGCATAGCCATCACGCTTGTCCAGGTACAGCACCTGGCCCGGATAGATGAGGTGGGGATTGGCGATGGCCTGCATGTTCATGCCCCACAGCTCGGGCCAGCGCCAGGGACGGCGCAGGTACATGCCGGAGATGCCCCACAGCGTGTCGCCGCGCTTGACGGTGTAGCTGTCGGGCGCATCGGGCGCCAGCTCGCCCACGGGAACGCCCTGCTGGGCCACCTGCTGGGCGGCCGAGCGCTGCGATGCCGTCACCGGAAGCTGCTGCGCGTGGGCCGCTGCGAACGCAGCGATCAGGGCCGTTGCGACAGTCCAGGTACGAGCTGTGGCGAATGCAGTCATGGAATTCCTCTTCTTGTGGCTGACGCAGCGTCCCTCCTAGGCACTGCGGCACGACCGATCTTGTCATGAACGGCCATACAGGTCTTACAAATCAGCAAAGATTCTGCGTGCAAGGCCATGAGAGGGCAACGCTTATTGCGTCGTCCCGCTGCGCCCAGGCAGAAAAGTGGCGAAAATAACGACATTCACCGACCACGCCATGTCCATTCTGCCCATTCTTTGCTATCCCGACCCCCGCCTGCACACCGTCGCCAAGCCGGTTGCCAAGGTCGATGACCGCATTCGCCAGCTGGTCCAGGATATGTACGCCACCATGTACGACGCCCAGGGCGTGGGCCTGGCAGCCACCCAGGTGAACGTGCACGAGCGCGTGGTCGTGGTCGATGTCTCCGAAGGCCGTGACGAGCCCTTTGCGCTGATCAACCCGGAGCTGCTCTGGGCCAGCGAGGAAACGCAACTGGGCGAAGAAGGCTGCCTGTCGGTGCCCGGCATCTACGACGGCGTCGAGCGCTCCACCGCCATCAAGGTCAAGGCGCTGGACGAGAACGGCAACGAACGCATCATCGAGGCCGAAGGCTTCAAGGCCATCTGCATCCAGCACGAGATGGACCACCTGATGGGCAAGGTCTTCGTCGAGTACCTGTCGCCGCTCAAGCGCAACCGCATCAAGACCAAGCTGCTCAAGCAGCAGAAACAGGCAGAACGCGCATGACCCACCTGCCAGCGCTTCGCTTCATGCCGCGCTGGAAGATGGACGGCGCGGGCCTCGTTGCCTGGGCGCTGCTTGCCCTGGCCTTGTCCCTGCTGCTTGCCGGCTGCGCCGTGCCCGAGTGGCAAAAGCCCGGCACGCCGCGCTCCGAGATCGAGCGCTCCATGGGCCGCCCGACCCTGAGCCTGCCGCTGGACGGTGGCGGCACGCGCCTGGTCTACAGCCGGCAGCCTGCGGGCCAGCAGGTCTACCACATGGATTTCGACGCCAGCCAGCGCTTGGTGCGCGTGGAGCAGGCGCTCACCATCGAACGCTTCCACGCCCTGCGCAATGGCGAGGACACCCGCGAAAGCGTGCGCCAGCTCTTCGGCCCGCCTGCGCTGATCGAGAGGGTCTACAGTTTCAACGGCGACATCTGGACCTACCGTATTCTGGAAAATGGCATTCGCCGCCAGGCCCATGTGCATATCGACCCCGCCGGCGTGGTGCGCCGCGTGATGTTCACCGACGAAGTGTTCAACGACGACGACCGTCGCTGAGCCGGCACACCGTCCCACTGTCCCTACTGGATTGCATGAGAGTCATTTTTGCCGGCACGCCCGAGTTCGCGCGCGTTGCCCTTGAACGCCTGCTCGCCGCGGGCTTTACCGTCCCCCTGGTGCTGACCCAGCCCGACCGTCCCGCCGGGCGCGGCATGAAGCTGCAGGCCTCTCCCGTCAAGCAGTGCGCTCTGGAGCATGGCATTGCCGTGGCCCAGCCGCGCAGCCTGCGCCTGGACGGCAAATACCCCGAAGAGGCCGCCGCCGCCCGCGCCGCCATCGAAGCGGCCCAGGCCGATGTCATGGTCGTGGCCGCCTACGGGCTGATCCTGCCGCAGTGGGTGCTCGATACGCCCCCGCGCGGCTGCCTGAACATCCACGCCAGCCTGCTGCCGCGCTGGCGCGGCGCCGCGCCCATCCACCGCGCCATCGAGGCCGGCGATGCCGAGACCGGCGTCACCATCATGCAGATGGACGCGGGCCTGGACACGGGCGACATGTGCCTGATCGAGCGCCTGCCCATCACCGCCGACGACACCACGGCCAGCCTGCACGACAAGCTGGCCGACCTGGGCGGGCGCCTCATCGTCGAGGCGCTGGAGATGAGCGCCTGCGGCGGCCTGCCGCGCACGCCCCAGCCCGCCGAGGGCGTGAACTACGCGCACAAGATCGAAAAGGCCGAAAGCCAGATCGACTGGCACCAGGATGCCGAGGCCATTGCCCGGCGCCTGCGCGCCTTCAACCCCTTCCCGGGCGGCGCCACGCAGTACGGCGATGAAGCCATCAAGGTCTGGGAGGCTCACGCCGACCCCGCCATCGCCGTGGCGACGGCAGCCCCGGGCACCGTGCTGTCCGCAGGCGCCGACGGCGTGCGCGTGGCCTGCGGCCATGGCGTGCTGTGCATGACGCTGCTGCAGCGCGCGGGCGGCAAGCGGCTGGCGGCGGGCGATTTCCTGCGCGGCTTCGATCTGCCTGAAGGAGCCGTTCTGGACGGTGCTGCCAGCGGCGGCACGCCATGAACCTGCAGCCCCTGGTGGAGCGCGCACGCGGCATTGCGCGCGATCCCGCCTTCATGACCGGCGTGCGCGACATGTCGGGCACGGCGCTGGGCATAGGCGCCTGGGGCCTGGTCACGGGCGTGGCCATGATCAAGAGCGGCATGTCCCTGCCCCTGGCGCTGTTCATGGGCCTGCTGGTCTATGCCGGCAGTGCCCAGCTGGCCGTGCTGCCGCTGATGGCCGTGGGCGCGCCCATGTGGGTGGTCTGGTTCACGGCCATCTGCGTGAACCTGCGCTTCGTCATCCTCAGCAGCATGTGGCGCAGCTACTTTGCCCACCTGCGCCTGCGCCACCGCCTGGCCATCGCCTATTTCAGCGGCGACGTGATCTTCGTGGGCTTCATGAAGCGCTACCCCGATGCCCGGCCCCAGCCCGAGCAGCTGCCCTATTTCTGGGGTGCCGCCTCGACCAACTGGCTGGCCTGGCAGATACCGTCCACGCTGGGCATCCTGCTGGCCGACCAGGTACCCCTGTCCTGGGGCCTGGGCTTTGCGGGCGTGCTGGCCCTGATGGGCGTGCTGCTGTCCATGCTCAACGACCGTGCCACGTGGGTGGCAGGCGTGGTTGCGGCCAGCGCGGCCGTGGCGGCCTTTGCGCTGCCGCTCAAGCTCAATATCCTCGTGGCCATCGCGGCAGCCGTGGCCGCAGGCCTGCTGGCGGAAACGCTGCAGCAGCGCCTGCGCGCCCTGCAGGCGCCTGAAAAAGGGGAGCCAGGCCCGGTGATTCTCCCGCCCGATACAGCCCGCGGCGAGCGCCATGCCCGGCTGCCGCTGGACGAAGACGCCCGGCCCGTGCAAACCAAGGAAAAGGAAACGCTCTGATGGATCTGTCCTGGCTGTGGCCCTGGCTGGCCTGCGTGGGCCTGGCGGCCATCACGCTGTTCACACGCGCCTTCTTCCTGATTCCCGAGCGCGAGGTGCCCTTGCCGCAATGGCTCAAGCGCGGCCTCAAGTACGCGCCACTGGCGGCCCTGGCGGCCGTGATTGCGCCCGAGATCGTGATGACCAACGGCCGGTTGATCTCCACCGTGGTCGATGCGCGCCTGCCGGCCCTGGCTTGCGCGGTCATGTATTTTTTTTACAAGCGCAGCATCATGGGAACGATCGCGCTCGGCATGGCGGTCTATCTGCCACTGCATATCGGCCTGGGCTGGTAAGCGCGGCGCGGCCCAGAGCGGTCGAGAGCGCCCGGCTCCCCGGCTGAAACCGGATTACAGGCGCTCCCGATGCCCCGGATCGCCGGTGCGCACGCCCGCTGCCGGGGCGGGCACGCCGCCTACAATGGCCGCGCTTTACCTCTTTTTCGTTTCAATTCCATGGCGATCGCCACCGATCGCAACGCCGCCGTCATGAACATTCTCCGTTTCTCCGATCTGTGCGCCCAGGGCAAGGCCCAGGGCCAGCGCGTCTTCATCCGCGCCGACCTCAACGTGCCCCTGAACGATGCCGGCGAGATCACCGAGGACACGCGCGTGCGCGCCTCCGTGCCCGCCATCGAGATGGCACTGAAGGCCGGCGCCGCCGTGATGGTGACCAGCCACCTGGGCCGCCCCACCGAAGGCGAGTTCAAGCCCGCCGATTCGCTGGCACCCGTGGCCCGCCGCCTGGGCGAGCTGCTGGGCCGCGAAGTGCCGCTGGTCGCCGACTGGGTGGACGGCGTGCAGGTGGCGCCCGGCCAGGTCGTGCTGCTGGAGAACTGCCGCGTGAACGTGGGCGAGAAGAAGAACAAGGAAGAACTGGCCCGCAAGCTGGCCGCGCTGTGCGACATCTTCGTGCACGACGCCTTCGGCACTGCCCACCGTGCCGAGGGAACCACCTACGGCATCGCCCAGTTCGCGCCCATTGCCTGCGCGGGCCCCCTGCTGTCGGCCGAGATCGACGCCATCACCAAGGCCCTGGCCAACCCGCGCCGCCCGCTGGCCGCCATCGTGGCCGGCTCCAAGGTGTCGACCAAGCTGACCATCCTGCAGTCGCTGGCCAAGAACGTGGACCAGCTCATCGTGGGCGGCGGCATTGCCAACACCTTCATGCTGGCGGCGGGCCTGAACATCGGCAAGAGCCTGGCCGAGGCCGACCTGGTCGGCGAGGCCCGCGCCGTGATCGACGCCATGGCCGCACGCGGCGCCGAGGTGCCGATTCCCACCGACGTGGTGGTCTCCAAGACCTTTGCGGCCGACGCGCCCGCCACCGTCAAGAAGGCCACCGAAGTGGCTGACGACGACATGATCCTGGACATCGGCCCCGAGACCGCCGCCCGCCTGGCCGAGCAACTGCGCAAGGCCGGCACCATCGTCTGGAACGGCCCCATGGGCGTGTTCGAGTTCGACCAGTTCGCCAACGGCACCAAGGTCGTGGCCCAGGCGATTGCCGAGTCCGACGCCTTCAGCATCGCCGGTGGCGGCGACACCCTGGCCGCCATCGCCAAGTACGGCATCGAGGACAAGGTCGGCTACATCTCCACGGGCGGCGGCGCCTTCCTGGAGGTGCTGGAAGGCAAGACCCTGCCTGCCTTCGAGATCCTGCAAAAGCGCGCCAACGGCTGAGCACGGCAACATCCGGATACGGGGCACTTTCTTGTCAGTGCCTCGCGGCGAAGCCACAATCGACACTTTGCGCAGCTGCAGCAATCCGCCGCAGCGCGCCCCGCACCGAGGAGAAATCCATGCGATCGTTCAAATCCGCTGGCGGCCTGGCCCTGGCGGGCCTCTGCCTGGCCCTGGCGGGCTGCGTCAATGCACCGATGACCAGCTACTTCGAAGCCACGGCCCAGCCCAAGATCGGCGCTGCCGGCCACTGGGACTCCGTGGCCAACGATGTCGTCGCCAAGACGCTGGAAACACTGCAAAAGACCGGCATCGAGCGCACCACGCCGGTCCACGTGGCCCTGCCGGCCGAGCCCAGCCAGTTCGACAAAGGCTTTCGTGAGCTGATCATCACCAAGCTCGTGCAAAGCGGCGTGACCGTCATGCAGCAGCCGGCCCAGGCCCAGCTGCAGGTGAGCTATGGCGCCCAGGTCGTGCGCCACGGCAAGCGCCTGCCCAACCCCGAACTCGTGCTGACGACGACGGTGGTGCGCAACAACCAGTACCTGGCGCGCAAGACCGACGTCTACTACCTCGAAAAGAGCGACGCCGTGCTGTTCACGGCCGAGGACGAGCGCCCCGAATTCCCCGCCAAGAACCTGAAGGTGGTGGGCCAATGACGCTGCGCACGCCTTTCCTGCCGGCCGCGCTGGCTGCGGCGGCCCTGCTGTCCGCCTGCGCCGTGCCCGCTCCCGCGACCACGCCCGAATCGTCGGCCGCGCGCCGCGGCGAGCCCACCTACCAGTCGGCCGCAGCCAACCCCTTCATCGCCAGCAGCCGCGCTGCCGTGGACGAGCTGGTCAAGGGCCTGAACACCGAGGAACTGGGCGAGGCGCCCGTGCTCGTGGCCACCGTGGTCAACGTCAACGACCTGACGCGCTCGGCCCCGCTGGGCCGCACGCTCAGCGAGCTGTACGCCTCCCAGCTGTCCGCCAAGGGCTACAACGTCAAGGAGCTGAAGCTGCGCGGCGATGTGTACGTCAAGGAAGGCACGGGCGAGCTGCTGCTGTCGCGCGAGATCAAGGACATCGCCCGCAACCACAATGCGGCCCTGGTCCTGGTGGGCACGTACTCGGCGGCTGCCAAGTACACCTATGTGAGCCTGAAGCTGGTTCGCACCGACGACAGCCGCATCGTACGCAGCCACGACTACGCGCTGCCCAACAACATCGACATCCAGCGCCTGCTGGGCGCCCCGGCCACGGCGCAACGCTGAGGCCCTGCAGCCTGACTGCGCCCGTGTGCGCAGTCAGGCTGCGTCTTCTTCTCCCGACCTTCCCCTGCTTGCCCTCAGCGGCCGCGCGCCGGCCACAGTACCGATGCGATGGCCACCACCATCAGCGCCACGGCCGTCCAGTCCTGCCAGTGCAGCACCTCGCCCAGCCACCAGGCGCCGCTGAACACGCCCAGCACGGGGATCATCATCACGCTCAGCGTGGAGGCCACGGGCGGCAGGCTGCGCGCCAGGAAGAACCAGACCGTCTGGCCAAAGCCCAGCACCAGCACGCCGTTGAAGACGATGGCGCCCGTGGCCTGGGCGTCGGGCCAGTGCCACAGGTGGCGCTCGAAGACGAAGGCCAGCACCGTGAGCGTCAGCGCGGTCAGCGCCACCATCCACAGCGTCATCGTCAGCAGGGGCACGGGCACCTCGGCGCGGCGCAGCTTCTGCGTGCCGAAGGCCCAGCTCAGCGCGGCGGCCAGCATCAGGCCCACGCCGATGGGGCGGCTGCCCAGGGCGCCGACCTCGTGCCACAGCAGCAGGAGCACGCCCGCCAAGGCCGCCGCCACACCCGCCCAGGCACGCGGCGCCAGCCGGTCATGGAAGAACAGGCTGCCCAGCACGGCCGAGAAGATGGGCATGGTGTAGCCCAGGATGGCCGCCCGCCCGCTGGAGAGCATGGGGATGGCAATGATGATCAGGCTGTTCCACAGCACCATGTTGAACAGCGTCAGCTGCGCCAGCCGGGGCCAATAGGCACGCGGCACGGCCAGCGGCAGGCGGCGCCAGACCACGAAGGCCGCCAGGATGGGCAGCCCCACCCACATTGAGGCCATGCGGAAACTCAGCGGCGGGAAATGCTGCACGCCCAGCTTCATCACCGGCCAGTTGATGCCCCAGATCAGGGTCAGCGCGATCAGCAAAAGGATTTGTCGGGCGGTGAAGGCAGGCATAGGCCGCCGATTGTGCCCGCGGGCCGCCAGGCCCGCTGGATGCCCGGCGACAGGCCCCGGGAAGGGCCGATCGCTAAAATCGCGCCCCATGACCTTTCTCGACATGCTGCGCAATGCCACCGCCCAGAACCAATCCATGCTGTGCGTGGGCCTGGACCCCGAACCCAGCCGCTTTCCTGCGGCCATGCGCGGCGATGCAAGCAAAATCTACGACTTCTGCGCCGCCATCGTCGACGCCACGGCCGACCTGGTGAACTCCTTCAAGCCCCAGATCGCCTACTTCGCGGCCCACCGCGCCGAAGACCAGCTGGAAAAGCTCATGGCCCACATGCGCGCCGTCGCCCCCCATGTGCCCATCATCCTGGACGCCAAGCGCGGCGACATCGGCTCCACGGCCGAGCAATACGCCAAGGAAGCCTTCGAGCGCTACGGCGCCGACGCCGTGACCCTGTCGCCCTTCATGGGCTTCGACTCTATCACGCCCTACCTGCAGTACGAGGGCAAGGGCGCCTTCCTGCTGTGCCGCACCTCCAACCCCGGCGGTGACGACCTGCAGGCGCAGCGCCTGGCCGACCTGCCGGGCCAGCCCCACCTGTTCGAGCATGTGGCGCGCCTGGCGCAAGGCCCCTGGAACACCAACGGCCAGCTCGGCCTGGTGGTGGGCGCCACGCGCCCGCAGGAAATCGAGCGCGTGCGTGAATTCGCGCCCTCGCTGCCGCTGCTGATTCCCGGCGTGGGCGCCCAGGGGGGCGATGCCGTGGCCACGGTCAAGGCGGCGCGCATCGGCGGCGGCCCCATCATCATCAATTCCTCGCGTGCGGTGCTCTATGCATCGCAGGGCGACGACTTCGCTGCCGCCGCGCGCACCGCCGCCCAGGCCACGCGCCAGACGCTGCAAGACGCAGCCGCCGCCTGAGACGGCAGGGAAGCCCGGCCATGCAAGGCAAATGGCTGGAAGACTTCCTGCTGCTGGCCCAGGAGCGCAGCTTCACGCGCGCGGCCGAGCTGCGCCATGTCACCCATCCGGCCTTCGGGCGGCGCATCCGCGCGCTGGAGGCCTGGGCCGGCACGCCCCTGGTCGAGCCCGGCGGCGGCCCCGTGCGGCTGACGCCGGCCGGCGAAGCCTTCCGCGATACGGCCGAGCAACTGGTGCGCACGCTGGCCCAGTCGCACGATGAACTGCAGGCCGTGGCCGGGCGCCAGGCCCGCGTCATCACCCTGGCCACAGGACGCACACTGGCGCGCACCATCGTGGCCGACTGGCTGACGCGCCACGGCAGCGTGCTGCAGACGGCCGAGCTGCGCGTGGTCACGCGCACGCTGGACGAGACCGTGGCCATGCTGCAGCGCGGCGAAGTCAGCTTCACGCTGGTCTACCACCACGCCGCCATTGGCGTGCGCCTGGACGGTCGCCAGTTCAGCTACCTGACGGTGATGCAGGACAGGCTGGTGCCCGTGGCCCGCGCCGATGCCCAGGGCCGCCCGCTGTACGAGCTGTCGGCCAGCCACCAGCCCGTCGCTCCCGTGCCCTACCTGGCCTTCTCGCACAGCATGGCCCTGGGCCGCCTGGTGGAAGACCACCTGGCCCGGCATCCGCTGGCGCCGCGCCTGCGCCGCTGCGTGGACTGCGACTCGGCCGACGCCCACTACGAATACGTGCTGCGCGGCCTGGGCCTGGCCTGGATGCCGTGGTCCATGGTGCGCGGCGACTGCCAGGCCGGCCGCCTGGCCGTGGCCGGCGACCCGGGCCTGGAAGTGCACTTCGACGTGCGCCTGTACCGTCCCAAGCGCCACCTGGGTCCTGCTGCCGAGCAGTTCTGGAGCGACATCACGGGCGCCTGACGGGTGCATGCATGCGCCCTCCTGGTGCAAACCCGCACCGCGCTGTGGAACAAGCGGGTTTTGGTGCTGCAATGGCTCCGCCTCGTGCCGAATCAGCACCAAATGCCTGGGTAGTCCTTCGCACAATCAATCTCATACATTTCAGGAATAACCCCATGCCCAGCAACTCCCTCCTGCGCCGCACCGCCCTGGCCTGCGGCCTGCTGATCGCCGCCACCGGCAGCGCCTTGGCCGACGACGCCGCCAGCTACCCCAACCGTGCCATCACCATGATCGTGGGCTACCCCGCCGGCGGCAGCACCGACCTGGTGGGCCGCTTCGTGGCCGATGGCCTGGCCTCGCGCCTGGGCCAGCCCGTGGTGGTGGAGAACCTGGGCGGCGCAGGCGGCGCCATCGGCGCGCAAAAGGCCGTCAAGGCCACGCCCGACGGCTACACGCTGTTCGTGGGCGCCAACAACGAGCTGGCCATCGCACGGCTGATCAACAAGAGCATCAAGTACTCCATCGGCGACTTCACGCCCATCGGCATGATCGGCTCCCAGCCCATGGTGCTGGTGGCCTCGCAGAAGGCCGGCGTCAAGACAGCCGCCGAGTTCAGCGCCCTGGTGGCCAAGAACCCGGGCAAGTTCAGCTACGGCAGCTCGGGCGTGGGCACGGCACTGCACCTGGCCGGTGAAATGATCAAGGAGCAGGGCAAGCTGCACATGACCCACATCCCCTACCGGGGCGTGGCGCCCCTGACCACGGACCTGGTGGGCAACAACATCGAGTTCGGCATGTTCGTGCTGTCCTCGGGCCTGCCCCAGATCCGCGCGGGCAAGGTCATCGCCCTGGGCACGACGGAGGCCAAGCGCTCGGCCATCACGCCCGACATCCCGGCCCTGTCCGAGCTGCCCCAGTACAAGAACGTGGACATCAACGTCTGGTTCGCGCTGATGGCGCCCAAGGGCCTGCCCGCACCCGTGGCCGCCAAGGTCAAGAAGGCGCTGGACGAGACCATGGCCTCGCCCGAGTTCCGCAAGAAGATGGAAGAGGCAGGCTCGGTGGTGGCCGATCCCAAGACGGATGCCGGCAAGTACATCAACGCCGAGATCGCCAAGTACACAAAAATCGTCCAATTCGCCCATATTGAGAACTAAATAACCCCCTGAGTCGCTCCGCGCCTTCCCCCTTGAAGGGGGACGACAGCCTCGCTGCGGGGCGGCCCTTGCTCGCTGTCCCTCGCCTGGGTCACGCCAGTTCCAAAGGCAGTGCGCATTGCATCAGGGTTGTAGACCACGGAGTGAGTGATGGAAACTTTGCGATTTGACCTTCCCCTGCCCGACCTGAGCGCCTGGCGCGCGGGCAATACCGGTACCGAGGGCGTGTGGCAATTCGACTCGGGACGCCCGGGCCGCCACGTGATGATTTCCGCGCTGGTGCACGGCAACGAGATCTGCGGCGCCTGGGCCGTGTCCGGGCTGCTTCAGGCCCTGAGCAACGGACTGGCTCTGGACAACGGCCGCCTGACCCTGGTGCTGGCCAACCTCGATGCCTTCGACCGCTTCGACGCGGCCAGCCACGATGCCTCGCGCTTCGTGGACGAGGACATGAACCGCCAGTGGATAGACGCACGCATCGACGAGGGCAGCACCCGCGAACGCCGCCGCGCCGCCGCGCTGCGCCCCTTCGTGCAGCAGGCCGACTGGCTGCTGGACCTGCATTCCATGCACGAGCCCTCGGCCCCGCTGCTGCTGACCGGCATGCAGCCGCGCAACCGCGATCTGGCACGCCAGATGGGCGCGCCGGCGAACATCGTCGTGGATGCCGGCCACAAGGACGGCACGCGGCTGCGCGACTACGGACGCTTCGGCCTGCCCGACGCCGAGGCCGGCGACTCGCGCTCGCTGCTGATCGAATGCGGCTTCCACGGCGATCTGGCCAGCCGCGATGTGGCGCACGACCAGTGCCTGCGTTTCCTCGAAGTGGCCGCCATCTTCGACAACAGCGCGCTGCAAGCCGCCCTGCCCGGCTGGAAGCAGGCCGACGCACCGGCCCAGTGGGCGCTGGAAGTCACGGCGCCCGTGGTGGCCAAGAGCAGCGGCTTTCGCTTCACGGCGCCGTTCACGGGGCTGGAGCGCTTCGAGAAGGCCGGCACGGTGATCGGCGATAACGATGGCGAGCCGGTGATCACGCCCTATGGCGACTGCGTGCTGGTCATGCCCTCGGTGCGCCAGGCGCGTGCGGGCGTGACCGTGGTGCGCTTTGCGCGGCGCTCGCCGCTCTGAGCCTCAGCCGCGCTGACAGCGCGCGGGCGACAGCCGTTCAGGCTGCACGCCCTGCGCGGCCAGGCGCGCATCCAGCGGCTCGCCGCACAGCAGGTTGCGCGCCAGCAGGCTGTAGCCGAAGGCGCTCTGTATGCCGTAGCCGCCCTGGGCGGCCACCCAGAAAAAGCCCGGCAGCGGCGCAGGCGAAGCATCCCAGCCCACGGCCATCTCGCCGTCGGCCACAAAGCTGCGCAGCCCGGCCCAGGTGTGGGAGGGGCGGCGAATCTGCAGCGTGGTCACTTCCTCGATGCGCCAGATGCCCGTGGCCACGTCCAGTTCCTCGGGCGCCACGTCCTGCGGCGCCACGGGGTCGGCGTTGGCGGGCGAGCCCAGCAGCTGGCCTGCATCGGGCTTGAAGTAAAAGCCCTCGTCGGCGCTGATCACGGCGGGCCAGTGCGCGGCGTCCATGCCTTCGGGCACGGCAAAGGTGAAGGCACTGCGCCGCTTGGGCACCAGGCCGATGGGCGCTGCGCCCGCCAGCGCGCCCAGCGCATCGGCCCAGGCGCCGGCGGCGTTGACCACGCAGCGCCCACGCACCTGGCTGCCGTCGGCCAGGTCCAGGGTCCAGACACCGCCGTCCTGCGCCAGCGCGCGGACCTCGGCGCTGCAGCGCAGCTCGCCGCCGCACTGGCGCAGGCCGCGCAGGAATCCCTGATGCAGGCCGTGCACGTCGATGTCGCGCGCGCCGTCGTCCGCAAAGCCATCGACCAGCAGCGCGGTATTCAGGCATGGCACCAGGGCCTTGAGTTCATCGGGGCCCAGGCGCCGCGCCTGGGGCGAGTGCAGGAGCGCCTCGGCATGGGCGGTATCGAGCAGGTCCTTCTGCGCAGCCGTGCCCACATAGAGCACGCCGCGCGGCGCCAGGATGGGCGCCTGCACAAAGCCTTGCGGCGGCTGCTCGTAGAAGGCGCGGCTGGCGCGCGTCAGCGCCTGGACCTGCAGCGGGCCATAGTGCTCCTCATACAGCGCGGCCGAGCGGCCCGTGCTGTGGTAGCCGGGCTGGGATTCGCGCTCCAGCACCAGCACCGAGGCGCCGCCATCGCGCGCCAGCTGCCAGGCCACCGAGGCACCGGCCATGCCCGCGCCCACCACCACGAAATCACGGATGCTGCTGTCCATGGCCGGCCTCACTTTGCGTTCTTGCGGCCGGGCTTGGCCTGCGCGGGAGCCCCCGCTGCCTCCAGGTAGGGCCGCAGATAGCGCCCCGTGTGGCTGGCCGGGTTGGCCGCCACGTCCTCGGGCGTGCCCGTGGCCACCACCTGACCGCCGCCCGAGCCGCCTTCGGGGCCCATGTCGATGATCCAGTCGGCCGTCTTGATAACGTCCAGGTTGTGCTCGATGACCACGATGGTGTTGCCCGCATCGCGCAGCTGCTGCAGCACCTTGAGCAGCAGGGCGATGTCGGCGAAGTGCAGGCCCGTCGTGGGCTCGTCCAGGATGTAGAGCGTGCGCCCCGTGTCGCGCTTGGACAGCTCCTGGGCCAGCTTGACGCGCTGCGCCTCGCCGCCCGACAGCGTGGTCGCGCTCTGGCCCAGCCGGATATAGGACAGGCCCACGTCCAGCAGGGTCTGCAGCTTGCGGGCGATGGTGGGCACGTCCTTGAAGAAGGCGTGGGCGTCCTCCACCGTCATCTCCAGGATCTGGGAGATGTTGCGGCCCTTCCACTGCACCTCCAGCGTCTCGCGGTTGTAGCGCTGGCCGTTGCAGATGTCGCAGGGCACGTAGACGTCGGGCAGGAAGTGCATCTCCACCTTGACCACGCCATCGCCCTGGCAGGCCTCGCAGCGGCCGCCGGCCACGTTGAACGAGAAGCGCCCGGGGCCGTAGCCGCGCTCCTTGGCGGTGTTGGTCTCGGCCATCAGGTCGCGGATGGGCGTGAACAGGCCCGTGTAGGTGGCCGGGTTGCTGCGCGGCGTGCGGCCTATGGGCGACTGGTCCACATTGATGACCTTGTCGAAATGGCCCATGCCGATGATGTCGTCGTGCGGCGCGGCCTCGCCGCCGGCGCGGTGGATCTGGCGCGCCGCCTCGGTATAGAGCGTGTCGTTGACCAGGGTGCTCTTGCCCGAGCCCGAGACGCCGGTCACGCAGGTCAGCAGGCCCACGGGAAAGTCCGCCGTCACGCCCTTGAGGTTGTGACCGCGCGCACCCACCACGCGCAGGGCCTGCAGTTGCGGCGCGCCGGGGGCGGTTGCGTTGTCGGGATTGGCGGGGGGCTGCTGGGTGCGGGCAGGGAAGCCCTTGGCCGCTGGCCGGGCCTCGCCCTCGGCCGTTGCCTCCAGCACGGGTTGCCAGGGCGTGCGCCGCGCAGGCACTTCGATGCGCTGGGTGCCCGCCAGGTAGCGGCCCGTGGGTGAATCGGGGTTGGCGCGCACCTCTTCGTAGCTGCCCTGGGCCATGACGCGGCCGCCATGCACGCCCGCGCCGGGCCCCAGGTCGATGATCTGGTCGGCCGCGCGCATCATGTCCTCGTCGTGCTCGACCACGATGACGCTGTTGCCGATGTCGCGCAGGTGCTGCAGCGTGCCGATGAGCTTGTCGTTGTCGCGCTGGTGCAATCCGATGCTGGGCTCGTCCAGCACATACATCACGCCCGTCAGGCCGCTGCCGATCTGGCTGGCCAGGCGGATGCGCTGGGCCTCGCCGCCGGACAGGGTGTCCGCGCCGCGCTCCAGGCTCAGGTAGCTCAGGCCCACGTCGTTGAGGAACAGCAGGCGCGAGGCGATCTCGCGCACCACCTTGCCCGCGATCTCGGCCTTGGCGCCCGACAGCTGCAGGGACGCGCACCAGGCATGGGCCTCGGCCAGCGTGGCATGGCCCACCTCGTAGATGGCGCGGGCCTGCTCGCCCTCGCCGATGCGCACGAAGCGCGCCTCGCGGCGCAGCCGCGTGCCGCCGCAGTCGGGGCAGACGGCGACGCTGCGCAGCCGCGCCAGGTCGTCGCGCACCACGCTGGACTCGGTCTCGCGCCAGCGCCGCGTGATGTTGGGGATGATGCCCTCGAAGGGATGGCTCTTGACCATGGACTCGCCCTTGCGCGCGCCGCTGTCGAAGACGTAGCTGAAGGGCATTTCCTCCTCGCCCGAACCCCAGAGCACCACATGGCGCACCTTCTCGGGCAGCTCCTCGAAGGGCAGTTCCACATCGGTGCCGTAGTGGCGCGCCACGCTCTCCAGCATGGAGAAGTAGTAGCCGTTGCGCCGGTCCCAGCCCTTGACGGCGCCGCTGGCCAGGCTCAGCGTGGGGAAGGCGACCACGCGCTCGGGGTCGAAGGACTCCGTGCAGCCCAGGCCGTCGCAGCCCGGGCAGGCGCCCATGGGCGAGTTGAACGAGAACAGGCGCGGCTCCAGCTCGGGCAGCGAATAGCTGCACAGCGGGCAGGCGAACTTGGCGCTGAAGAGGTGTTCCTTGCCGCTGTCCATCTCCAGGGCGATCACGCGGCCGCCGGCGTCGGCGCCACCCGCGCGCAGGGCGGCCTCGAAGCTCTCGGCCAGGCGCTGCTGGGCGTCGGCGCGCACCTTGAGGCGGTCGATCACCACGTCGATGTCGTGGCGCTCGTTCTTCTCCAGCGCGGGCAGGGAATGGGACTCGTGGATCTTGCCGTCGATGCGAAAGCGCACATAGCCCTGGGCCTGCATCTGCGCGAACAGCTCGGCGAACTCGCCCTTCTTGTTGCGCGCCAGCGGCCCCAGCACCATGAGGCGCGTGTCCTCGGGCAGGGCCAGGGCCGCATCCACCATCTGGCTGATGGTCTGGGACTGCAGCGGCAGGTTGTGGTCGGGGCAGTAGGGCGTTCCGGCGCGTGCGAACAGCAGGCGCAGGTAGTCGTTGATCTCGGTCACCGTGCCCACGGTGGAGCGCGGGTTGTGGCTGGTGGCCTTCTGCTCGATGCTGATGGCGGGCGACAGGCCCTCGATCAGGTCCACATCGGGCTTGTCCAGCCGCCCCAGGAACTGGCGCGCATAGGCCGACAGACTCTCCACATAGCGGCGCTGGCCCTCGGCATACAGCGTGTCGAAGGCCAGGCTGGACTTGCCCGAGCCCGACAGCCCGGTGATCACCACCAGCCGGTTGCGCGGAATGTCCAGGTCGATGTTCTTGAGGTTGTGCGTGCGCGCACCGCGGATGGCGATGCGTGACTGCGCCAGCGCCAGGCCAAGGTAGCGGCCGTCGGGCTGGGAGCGGGAGTCGGCGGCCCGGTCCAGGCCGCCGTCTTCGGAAATCGTGTGGGAACCAGGCATCGGGAAAACCCCTGCGAAGGCGAACCCGCCATGATAGGTCAGAACCCGTGCCACCGCATGGCGGCTCGGTCTGCGGGGCGGCAGGGCCTTCTGCGGCGCCCCTTCACAAAACTGTCTTGCACTGCCTTGCATAACCCAGCCACCCCGCAGCGCCGGCCTATGGGCGAGAATGGCGGATTGCTTGCCCCCACAACAGTGCACCCCGTGCTCGATTCCCCCACACCCGTCCACGGCGCCCAGGCGCCAGCCCCCTCCTCGGCCGCATCGGGCCGCATGACCCCGCAGGAACGCCGATCCAGCGCCAGCCTGGCGCTGATCTTTGCGCTGCGCATGCTGGGCCTGTTCCTGGTGCTGCCGGTGTTCGCGCTGGAGGCCCGCAAATACCCGGGCGGGGATGATCCGGCCATGATCGGCCTGGCCATGGGCCTGTACGGGCTCACTCAGGCCGTGTTCCAGCTGCCCCTGGGCCTGGCTTCGGACCGTTTCGGGCGCAAGCGCGTCATCGTCGCCGGGCTGCTGGTCTTTGCGGCGGGCAGCTTGCTGGCGGCCACGGCCGACTCGCTGCTGGGCCTGATGTGGGGCCGGGGCCTGCAGGGCGCAGGCGCCGTCTCGGCAGCCGTGACCGCGCTGCTGGCCGACCTCACGCGCGACAGCGTGCGCACCAAGGCCATGGCCATGGTGGGCGGCAGCATCGGCCTCATGTTCGCGCTGGCCCTGGTGCTCAGCCCCCTGCTGGCGGCCTGGGGCGGGCTGCCCGGCATCTTCGGCCTGACCTGCGCCCTGGCGCTGGCGGGCATTGCCGTCGTGCTCTGGGTCGTCCCGCCCGAGCCCGCGCGCCACGCCGACCAGCCGCGCGGCCGCATGGCCGAGCTGTGGCGCCACGGCGACCTGGTGCGGCTGAACCTGGGCGTGTTCGTGCTGCACACCGTGCAGATGTCCATGTGGGTGGCCGTGCCCGCCATGCTGGTGCAGGCGGGCCTGGACAAGCAGGCGCACTGGCATGTCTACCTGCCGGCCGTGGTGCTGTCCTTCGCCGCCATGGGCGGCCTGTTCGCCATGGAGCGGCGCGGGCGCCTGCGCGCGGCCCTGCTGGGCGCCATCGCCCTGATCACCCTCGTGCAGATCGGCCTGGGCCTGCTGGCGGCCGGCGGCGCGCAGCCGCCGCTGTGGGCCATGGCCGTGCTGATGTTCGTGTTCTTCTGCGGCTTCAACGCGCTGGAGGCCACCCAGCCCAGCCTGGTATCGCGCATGGCCCCGGCTCCGCTGCGCGGCGCGGCGCTGGGCGCCTACAACACGCTGCAATCGCTGGGCCTGTTCGCAGGCGGCGCGCTGGGCGGCGCCGTCGCCAAATGGGCCGGCATGCCGGGCCTGTTCACCCTGACGAGCGTCCTGGCCGTGCTGTGGCTGGTCGTCACCTGGCCGCTGCGCCCCGTGGGCCGCCACGGCTGAACGGCGGATTTTCAGACGGTTACAAGCCGCCGCCACAGGCGGTTGCCACGGGATATCCGCCCCCTGCCATCGGCGGACGGCTTGCGGCACAATGGCGCGTCTGGCCCGGGATCCATCCCTCTATGCCCGGGCCACTTCCCTATGTAAAGGTATTTCACTCATGGCATCCGTCAACAAAGTCATCATCGTCGGCAACCTCGGACGCGACCCCGAAATGCGCACCTTCCCGAGTGGCGATCAGGTGGCCAACGTGACCATCGCCACCACTGACCGCTGGCGCGACAAGAACACCGGCGAGAACAAGGAAGCCACCGAGTGGCACCGCGTGGTCTTCAACGGCCGCCTGGCTGAAATCGTGGGCCAGTACCTGCGCAAGGGCAGCCAGGTCTATGTCGAAGGCAGCCTGCGCACGCGCAAGTGGACCGACCAGGCCTCCGGCCAGGAACGCTACGCCACCGAAATCCGTGCCGACAGCATGCAGATGCTGGGCAGCCGCCAGGGCGGCGGCGGTGGCCAGCAAGGCGGCGGCTACGGCGATGAAGGCTACGGCGACAGCGGCTACGACGCCCCTCCCCAGCAGCAACAGCGCCGCCCGGCCCCTGCCCCCATGGCAGCGCCCGCACCGCGCCAAGCCCCTGCCCAGCGCCCCGCTCCCGCGCCCATGGCACCCCCGCCCCAGCGCGCGGCCTCGGGCTTTGACGACATGGATGACGACATTCCGTTCTGATTCGGACCATCAAGGTTCTTGAGCATCCAGACCCGCTTTCCCCGGAAAGCGGGTTTTGTTTTTCCAGGCGCCCGACGACAAATCCCATGCCCCTGCCGCGTGCCAGAACCCTGTTGTGGAGTCTTGTCCTGTGCCTGCCGCTGGCCCTGTTCGGCTGGCTGGCTGCAGCCCTCTGCCTGATCTCGCAGGAGGACTACACGCCCGAGCCCGGCAGCTTCACCTACTACATCGGCATCTCATCCCTGGTGCGCCATGCGCCGCTGGTGGGCGCGCTGGGCAAGGCGGAGTACTTCGGCACCGTGGGCGACGGCAACAAGCCGCCACACGGCCTGGTGTCCTATGACGTGGAGTTCGCAAGCATTGGCCCCGCCACGCACGCCTTCGATGCCTACCTGCTCGGCAAAGGCTATTCCCGGACTGCGGACGACGAAACGCCCGGCCCCTCCTACGGCATGGGGCGGCGCGTTCGCCATGCCAGGTACACGGCGGCTTCGGGCCAAGTCGTCTACGTGGAAGTGGTGCAGGCCTCATCGGCCGAGCAAGGCCCTGTGCGCTACCGCGCCACCATGGCGCACTACGACTGATTGCGGCCAGGGGTCCATCCCACGGCAGGCAGCACCCCCTCGTACAATCGCGCCCGTGATTTCAGTCCACCGGCACCGTCAACCCGAGGCTCGCCAAGCGCGCAGCCGCGATGCCGCACGCCTTCACAGCTTTACGCTGGCCCGCATCGCGCGCGGCTCGCAGAGCCGGCGCTCGGGCTGCACCCGCCTGGCGCCGCCGTAGCACGGTCGAACCGTACAAGCCGCCAGGTTTCGGGCATGGCCCGACGCCCGGCATGTTCATTCCCGTCTACAAAATCCTGCCCTGCCACACCCAGCGCGACGGGGCCGGCCATTTCCATGTCGAAACACCCCCATCCCTTTCGCGCCGAGTGGGCGCCCAGCATTCCGCGCGAGCTCATGGCCGGCGCCGTGGCCACCTTTGCGCTGATCCCCGAGGTCATCGCCTTCTCCTTCGTGGCTGGCGTCGATCCGGCCGTCGGCCTGTTCGCCTCCTTCATCATCAGCATCGTCATCGCCTTCACCGGCGCGCGCCCGGCCATGGTGTCGGCGGCAGCGGGCTCGGTCGCCCTGGTGGCCGCTCCGCTGGTGCATGCGCATGGCGTGCAGTATCTTTTTGCGGCCGGCATTCTTGCGGGGGCCGTGCAGATCCTGTTCGGCCTGCTGGGCCTGGGCGTGCTGATGCGCTATGTGTCGGGCTCGGTGCGCACGGGCTTCGTCAATGCGCTGGCCATCCTGATCTTCTCGGCCCAGATGCCGCACCTGATCGGCGCCAATGCCGCCACCTGGGCCATGGTGGGCGCCGGCCTGCTGATCATCTACGGCCTGCCCCGGCTGACCACGGCCGTGCCTTCGCCCCTGGTCTGCATCGTGGTGCTGACGGTGGCGGCGCATTGGCTGGACCTGCCCCTGAAGACGGTCGCCGACCTGGGCCTGCTGCCGGACGGCCTGCCCAGCTTCGGGCTGCCGCAGGTGCCTTGGTCGCTGGAGACGCTGCGCCTGATCGCCCTGCCCGCGCTGGCGATCGCCATGGTGGGATTGCTGGAGTCCATGATGACGGCCAGCGTGGTCGATGAACTCACGGACACGCCCAGCTCCAAGAACCGCGAGTGCAGCGGCATCGGCGTGGCCAACATCGCGGCCAGCCTGTTCGGCGGCATTGCCGGCTGCGCCATGATCGGCCAGACCGTGGGCAATGTGCGCTACGGCGGCCGGGGCCGGCTGTCCACGCTGTTCGCGGGCGCCTTCCTGCTCATCCTGATGGTGCTGCTCAAGCCCTGGGTGTCCCAGGTGCCGGTGGCGGCGCTGGTGGCCATCATGGTGATGGTGTCGGCCTCCACGCTGGACTGGGGATCGGCCCGCGCCCTGCTCAGGCATCCCAAGCTGTCCAGTGCCGTCATGCTGGCCACCGTGGTGGTCACCGTGGCCACGGACAACCTGGCCGCCGGCGTGGGCGTCGGCGTGCTGCTCAGCGGGGTGTTCTTCACCTTCAAGGTCTCAAGGCTGCTGTCCGTCGAGAAGACGGAGGACGGCGCAGGCCTGACCTACCGGGTCTCGGGCCAGGTCTTCTTTGCATCGGCCGACCTGCTGGTCGATGCCTTCGACGTGCGGGACATCGAAGGCCGGCCGGTGCGCATCGAACTGACCAACGCGCATTTCTGGGACATCACGGCCGTCAATGCGCTGGACAAGGTCTGCCAGCGCCTGCGCAAGCACGGCAGCACGGTCGAGGTGACGGGCCTGAACGAACACGGCCGGGCACTGGTGTCGCGGCTGGATATCGGCATCGAGTAGGCCCGCGGCCGTCCCCTGGCGGGACGGCCCTCAACGCTCATCGAACGACAGCACCACGCGCTCGGTCAGCGGATGCGCCTGGCAGGTCAGCACGAAGCCGCAGGCGACCTCGTTCTTGTCGAGGGCAAAGTTGCGCTCCATGCGCACTTCGCCCTCGACCACCTTGGCGCGGCAGGTGCCGCAGACGCCCGAGGTGCAGGAATAGGGCACTTCCAGCCCGGCCGAGGAGGCCGCGTCCAGGATGCTGGCCTGGCCGCGCGTGAAGGGGATCTCGCGCGAGAGGCCGTCGCGCACCAGGGTGATGCGGGCGGTGGCGGCGTCGCCGGGCTGGGCCTCGTGCACCACGGCGCCCACCGTGCCCTGGCCTGCGGCCGGCAGGGCCACGCCGAAGCGCTCGATGTGGATGCGCTCCTCGGCCACGCCGGCGGCCAGCAGGGCGGCCTCGGCCTCGTCGTTCATCTGGAAGGGTCCGCAGATGTAGACATGGTCGATGTGCGCGGCCGGCACCACGCCCTGCAGGAATTCGGCGATCTTGGCTCGGTCCATCACGCCCATGTTCAGCGGCAGGTCGGTGTGCTCGTCCGAGAACACATGCTGCAGCGACAGCCGCGACATGTAGCGGTTCTTGAGGTCCTCGATCTCCTCCTTGAACATGGTGGACTGCAGCTGGCGGTTGCCGTAGATCAGCGTGAAGCGGCTGGCGGGCTCGCGCGCCAGCACGGTCTTCATGATGGACAGGATGGGCGTGATGCCGCTGCCGCCGGCGATGCCCACATGGTGGCGCGCGGCCCCGGGCTCGATGGGCACGAAGAAGCGGCCCTGGGGCGCCATGACCTGCAGCGTGTCGCCGGGGCGCAGATGCTCGTTGATCCAGTTGGAGAACTGGCCGCCGCGCACCTTGCGCACACCCACGCGCAGCTCGCCGTCATCCACGCCTGCGCAGATGGAGTAGCTGCGGCGCAGGTCCTGGCCGTCGATCTGGTGGCGCAGGGTGAGGTACTGGCCCTGGGTGAAGCCGAAGACCTCGCGCAGCGCGGGCGGCACGTCGAAGGAGACGACCACGGCCTCGGCCGTGTCGGGCGCAATGCTGCGCACGCGCAGCGGGTGGAACATCGTGGTCGTGGTCATATCGGCTTGAAGTGTTCGAAGGGTTCGCGGCAGTCCAGGCAGCGGTGCAGGGCCTTGCAGGCCGTGGCGCCGAAGGCCGACAGCCGCTCGGTGTGCGCGCTGCCGCAGTGCGGGCAGGCAACGGGATCGGGCACGGCGATGCCCTGGCGGCGGCGCACCAGGCGGATGGGCGAGGTGCCTTCCGGCAGGCCGGAGTCGCCACAGCGCCCGGGCGGCGCGATGCCGTACTCGCGCAGCTTGCGCCGGCCGTCGTCGCTGATCCAGTCCGTGGTCCAGGCCGGGGCGCGGCGCAGCACGGCGCGCGCGGGGCCCAGGCCCGCGGCCTCGATGGCATCGAGCACGCTGCGCTCGATGACCTCGGTGGCGGGGCAACCCGAGTAGGTGGGCGTGAGCACGATCTCCATGCCCTGGCCTTCGGGCAGAGCATGGACCTCGCGCACGATGCCCAGCTCGCAGACCGAGATCACGGGCACCTCGGGATCGGGCACGTCCTGCAGCGCGGCCCAGGCCAGGCGCTCGCGCTCGGCCGAAGCAGATGTGACGACCACAAGCCGTGCGGCAGCCATCACCACACCCCGCCCGGATAGGCGCGCTGCAGGTGCTGCATCTCGGCCAGGATGAAGCCCATGTGCTCGCTGTGCACGCCGTTGCGGCCCGTGCTGCGGAAGGCGGATTCGGCCGGCATGTCCAGCGTGGCCTCCTGCAGCAGGGCGGCCATTTCGGCCTGCCAGGGCTCGCGCAGTTCGGACCAGGCCGGGCCCAGGCCGCTGGCACGTGCGGCGGCGTCCGTGGCGTCGTCGGTGAACAGCTCGGCCGCATAGCGCCACAGCTGGGCCAGGGCCGCCTCCATGCGCTGGCGCGATTCCTCGGTGCCGTCGCCCAGGCGCACCACCCAGTCGCCCGCGTGCTGCTCGTGGTAGCGCGCTTCCTTGAGCGCCTTGGCGGCGATGGCGGCCAGCTCGGCGTCGCTGGAGTGCACCAAGCGCTCCCACATCAGGCGCAGCCAGGTGGCGGCCATGGCGTTGCGCAGCACGGTGAAGGCGAAGTCGCCGCGCGGCAGCTCGGCCAGCGTGGCGTTGAAGTAGTCGCGCTCGTCGCGCAGAAAGGCGAGCTGGTCCTCGTCGTGCGCGCGGCCTTCAAGCTGGCCGGCGCGGGTCAGCAGGGCTCGTGCCTGGCCGACCAGGTCCAGCGCCATGTTGGTCATGGCGATGTCCTCTTCGAGGATGGGCGCGTGGCCGCACCACTGGCCCAGGCGCTGGGCCAGGATCAGGCAGGTATCGCCCAGGCGCAGCAGGTACTGCACCTCGGGGCGGGCGTCGATGGCGATGGAGGAGGCGGAGGCGTTCATGGCAGCTCCCCGCTCACATGTGGTCCACCGAGGGCGGCAGCTGGTAGAAGGTCGGATGGCGGTAGACCTTGTCCTGGGCGGGATCGAAGAACATGTCTTTATCGCCGGGGTCGCTGGCCACGATCTGGTCCGAGCGCACCACCCAGACGCTCACGCCCTCCTGGCGCCGCGTGTAGACATCGCGCGCCATCTGCAGCGCCATCTGCGGGTCGGCCGCATGCAGGCTACCGCAGTGCTTGTGGTCCAGGCCGGCCTTGCTGCGGACGAAGACTTCCCACAGCGGCCATTCGTTGGTGATGTTCTGTTCGGCGGTGGTCATGCGGCCTCCTTGCGGGTCTGGTTTCTCTGTGTCTGCTTGCGGGCATGGGCCAGGGCGGCCTCGCGCACCCAGGCGCCTTCGTCCCAGGCCTTGACGCGGGCGCCCAGGCGCTCGCGGTTGCAGGGGCCGTCTCCGGCGATCACGCGCCAGAACTCGTCCCAGTCGATGGGGCCGTGGTCATGGGCCTGGCGGGCCTCGTTCCATTTCAGGTCGGGGTCGGGCAGGGTCACGCCCAGCACCTTGGCCTGGTCCACCGTGGCGTCGATGAACTTCTGGCGCAGCGCGTCGTTGGAGATGCGCTTGATGCCCCAGCGCATGGACTGCGCGCTGTTGGGCGACTGGTCGTCGGGCGGGCCGAACATCATGATGGACGGCCACCACCAGCGGTTGACGGCGTCCTGCACCATGGCCTTCTGCGCCTCGGTGCCCTGCTGCATCATGGTCAGCAGCGCCTCGTAGCCCTGGCGCTGGTGAAAGCTCTCCTCGCGGCAGATGCGCACCATGGCGCGCGCGTAGGGCGCATAGGAGCAGCGGCAGATGGGCACCTGGTTCATGATGGCCGCACCATCCACCAGCCAGCCGATGGTGCCCATGTCGGCCCAGGTCAGCGTGGGGTAGTTGAAGATGGAGCTGTACTTGGCCTTGCCCGTGTGCAGCGCGTGCAGCATCTGGTCGCGGCTGCTGCCCAGCGTCTCGGCGGCGGCGTAGAGGTACAGGCCATGGCCGCCCTCGTCCTGCACCTTGGCCAGCAGGATGGCCTTGCGCTTGAGCGTGGGCGCGCGGCTGATCCAGTTGCCCTCGGGCAGCATGCCGACGATCTCGCTGTGCGCGTGCTGGCTGATCTGGCGCAGCAGCGTCTTGCGGTAGTTGTCGGGCATCCAGTCCTTGGCCTCGATGAATTCGCCGGCATCGATGCGCTCGTCAAAGCGCTGCTGCAGGCGCATTTCGTCGGCCGAGCGCACGGCCTTGCCGCCATCGCCCGCTTCCTTGCCCATGGTGTCCATGGCCTGGGTATACATGTGCGATCTCCTTGAATGAAATGGTTGACGACGGCCGGCGGTGCCTCAGCGCGGCCGCCTGTCGTACACGCGCCTGGCCTTGCCGGTCTGCGTGCGCTCGATGGTGTCGGGATCGAAGACGCGCACCGCCGTGGAAATGCCCACCAGGGTCTTGATGCGCTGCTGCACCCACTGCGCGATCTCGCCGCGCTCGGCATCGCCCAGGCCGCGCCGCTGCGGCTGCAGCTCGCAGTGCACCTCGACGGTGTCCAGCAGGCCTTCACGGCTGATGTGCATCTGGTACAGGCCCGTGAGGCTGGCATTGGCCAGCACGATTTCCTCGATCTGGGTCGGAAAGACGTTGACGCCGCGGATGATCATCATGTCGTCGCTGCGACCCACGATCTTGCCCATGCGCCGGAAGCTGCGCGAGGTCGGCGCCAGCAGCCGCGTCAG
>NZ_LFJT01000065.1:0-35139 GCF_001682645.1 Delftia sp. JD2 | reverse complement strand
GCGCGGCCAGGCCGAGGCCGCACGCGCCCTGGGCCTGCCGCGCATCTGCGTCTTCATGGACGTGGTGTTCCCGCAGGCCTTCAAGATCTCGCTGCCGCCGCTGGTGAGCAACTTCGTGGCACTGCTCAAGGATTCGTCGCTGGCGTACGCCATCGGCGTGGTGGAGCTGACCAATGTGGGCAACCGCATCCAGTCGGCCACCTTCCAGCCCGTGGAGACCCTGGTCACCGTGGGCGTGACCTACCTGGTGCTGACCACGCTGGTGACCCAGGTCACGGCTGCCGTGGAGTACCGCTTCGACGTGGAGGGCCGCCACAAATGAGCGCCGACAAGCTGGCACGGGGCATGCCCTACATCGTGGCCGAGAAGGTCACCAAGTCCTTCGGCAGCCACCAGGTGCTCAAGGGCGTTTCCACGCAGTTCTGCACGGGAGAGGTGACGGTGATCATCGGCGCCTCGGGCTCGGGCAAGTCCACGCTGCTGCGCGCCATCAACCGGCTGGAGCCGCACGACGGCGGGCGCATCACCATCGACGGCGTCGAAGTCACCGACAACGAAGCCACGCTGCAAAAGCAGCGCTGCGAAGTGGGCATGGTGTTCCAGCAGTTCAATCTGTTCGGCCACATGACGGTGCTGGACAACGTGACCCTGGCGCCGCGCCGCATTCACAAAACGCCGCGCGCCCAGGCCAATGCCAAGGCCATGGCCCTGCTGGAGCGCGTGGGCATGCAGGCCCATGCCCACAAGTACCCGTGGCAGCTGTCGGGCGGCCAGCAGCAGCGCGTGGCCATTGCCCGCGCCCTGGCCATGGAGCCGCAGGTGATGCTGTTCGACGAGCCCACCAGCGCGCTGGACCCGGAGATGGTGCAGGAGGTGCTGGACGTGATGCGCGAGCTGGCACGCGGCGGCATGACCATGATCGTGGTCACCCACGAAATGGGCTTCGCCCGCGAGGTCGCCGACCGCGTGATGTTCTTCGACCAGGGCTGCATCGCCCACGAGGCCCCACCGGCCGAGTTCTTCGGCAACCCGGCCAGCGAGCGGATCGCTGCGTTCATCGGGCGCATGGGGCATTGAGGCCTGGGCCTGCGCACGCAGGCTGCTCAAGAAAACAAAGAGCCGGCAATGCCGGCTCTTTTGCTTTCTCAATCCTCCAGCTCGCCAGCAGACGGCGGCGGCAGCGCGGCAGCGCGGTTGGATGCCACGGGCACCGATGCCTCGGGCGGCTCGTAGCGCGGCAGGCCGGGCAGGTTCACGGTTTCTGCGTCCAGCGTGATTTCGGAGACGCGGCGCGGGGCGCCTATGGGCACGCCGGCCTGGCCCTTGCGCATGGCGGCCATGTCCTCCAGGCTGGGGTAGCGGCCCAGCAGCCAGTAGTCGAACACGCGGCGTGCCAGCGGCGCGGCGGCGGCGGCGCCGAAGCCGGCGTTCTCCACGATGACGGCAACGGCGATGGTGGGGTTGTCGGCCGGCGCGTAGGCGATGTACAGCGAGTGGTCGCGCTGGAACTCGGACAGGCGCGAGGCGTTGTACTTCTCGTTCTGGCGCACGCCCACGGCCTGGGCCGTGCCGGTCTTGCCGGTGGAGGTGTAGGGCGCGTTGCCGAAGATGCCGCGCGAGGTGCCCTCCACCGTCACGGCGGCCACGGCGGCGCGCACGGCTTCCACGTTCTCGGGCTTGTAGCCCATGCTGGTGCCGGGGTCCTTGTTGATGGCCGAGAACTGCTGCGTCACGGCATCGACACGTCCCACGGCCAGGTGGGGCCGGTGCTTGACGCCCTTGGCCGCCAGCGTGGACATGGCGTTGGCCAGCTGCAGGATGGTGAAGTTGTTGTAGCCCTGGCCGATGCCCAGCGAGATGGTCTCGCCCGCGTACCACTTCTTCTGCTCGGGCCGCTTGTAGGTGTTGCGCTTCCACTCGGTGCTGGGCAGCACGCCGCGCGCCTCGCCGCGCACGTCGATGCCGGTGATCTGGCCGAAGCCCAGCGGCTTCATGTAGTCGTGGATCATGTCCACGCCCATGTCGTTGGCCAGCATGTAGTAGTACACGTTGGACGACTTGATGATGGAGCGGCGCAGGTTGGTCGGCCCGTTGGGGTGTCCCGAGCGGAAGGTGTGGCCGCCGAAGGTCCAGCTGCCGTTGTCCATGATGGTGGTGTCGGGACGGCGCTTGCCCGACTCCAGCGCGGCAATCGCCATGAAGGGCTTGTAGGTGGAGCCTGGCGGATAGGTGCCCCGCAGCGCGCGGTTGAGCAGCGGGCGGTTGATGGATTCGTTGAGCGCGGCCCAGCTTTCCTGGTCGATGCCATCGACGAAGAGATTCAGGTCGAAGGTCGGGCGGCTGACCATGGCCAGCAGCTCGCCGCTGCGCGGATCGATGGCCACCAGGGCGCCACGGCGGTCGCCGTACAGCTCCTCCACCATGCGCTGCAGCTTGATGTCCAGCGACAGCACCAGGCTGTCGCCGGGCGTGGCGGGGCGGCTGCCGAGCTTGCGCACGGCATGGCCACCGGCCGAGGTTTCCATTTCTTCCCAGCCGGTCTGGCCGTGCAGGTCGGTTTCGTAGCTCTGCTCCACGCCCAGCTTGCCGATGACGTCGGTGCCCCGGTAGTTGGCGGCGTCGTCGGAGTCTTCCAGTGCTTCCTTCTCGCGCTGGTTGATGCGGCCTATGTAGCCGATGACGTGGCTGGCCGTGTCCTGCATGGGGTAGGTGCGGAACAGCCGCGCCTTGATGTCCACGCCCGGGAAGCGGTAGCGCTGCGCGGCGAAGCGCGCGACCTCGTCATCGGTCAGGCGCGTGCGGATGGGCAGGGAGTCGAAGCTGCGGGAATCATCCACCAGGCGCTTGAACTTGCGCCGGTCGCGCGGCGTGATCTCGACGATCTCGGCCAGGCCGTCGATGGTCTCTTCAAGGTTGCCCGCGCGCGAGGGCATGATCTCCAGCGTATAGGCCGAGTAGTTGGTGGCCAGCACCACGCCGTTGCGGTCCAGGATCTGGCCCCGGTTGGGCACGATGGGCACCACGGCCGTGCGATTGCTTTCGGCGCGCTCGGCCAGCTCCTCATGGCGCTGCACCTGCAGCACCAGCAAGCGAGCCACCACCAGCCCGAAGGCCAGCAGCACCACCACGCTCATCACCCATGCGCGCAGCCTGAATCGCTGCAGCTCGGCTTCTGTATTGCGGATTTCCATCACGCGTCAAGCCTCACAGGGGACGGTTCTCGTCACTGTCCGGCGGGCGGCGCTGCGGCGCCAGCAGCAGGCCGCTGACCAGGGGCCACAGCAGGGCCTCGATCAGGGGAGCCACCACCACCAGCGGGCCGGGCACGATGCCGCCGGCCACCATGCGCAGCAGCACCTGCAGGCCGTGCACGACGGCGAACAGGGGCAGCAGGTGCAGCGCCTGCACGGGCGTGGAGAACCAGGACAGGCGCCGGCCCATGGCGCCGGCCGCGAACACCAGCAGCGCATAGGCCAGCGCATGCTGGCCCAGCAGGGAGGAGCGGTCCACATCCATGCACAGGCCCAGCAAAAAGGCCACGCCCATGCCCACGCGCTGGGGCTGGTTCAGCGCCCAGAAGGCCAGCAGCACCATCAGCAGGTCGGGCTGCCAGGCCTGGCGGCCCAGCGGCAGCATGTTGAGTGCCAGCGCCGCCAGCAGGCTGACGACGATGAACAGGGGGTTGACCGGCAGCAGCAGCTGCTGGCCGCGCGGCATGATCATGCGGGCTCCTTCCTGGCGGAGGCGGGTGCGGCGGGAGCAGCGGGTGCGGCAGGCGTGGCCGGTGCATCTGTCTTGCCGGCCTTGCCGTCCTTGGAGGCTTCCTTGCCCTTGCCGTCCTTGGCCTTGTCTTTTTCCTTGCCCTTGTCTTTTTCCTTGCCCTTGCCGGCGCGCAGGGGTTCTGCGGCGCCTTCGGCCTCGGGGTGGGTGGCGCGGTCCAGCGGCTTGAGCACCACCACGTGGCGCACGCCCTGCACGCGGCCCACGGGCTCGCAGTAGATGCGCGAGAAGGCCGAGTCGGCGCGGCGCTCCACCGAGACCACCTTGGCCACGGGCAGGCCCGGCGGGTACAGGCCATCGACGCCGCTGGTGGTCAGCAGGTCGCCTTCCTGGACATCGGCATTGCTGGGCATGAAGCGCAGCTCGATGCCGCCGGTGCGCAGCGGCGACGGATCGCCATAGGCCACGCTGCGCGCGCCGGTGCGCGGGTTGAAGACGGGAATGGCCTGGTCGCGGTCGATGAGCAGGGTGACCTCGGCACGCAGCGGATATACGCGCGTGACCTGGCCGACCACGCCCTTTTCATCGAGCACGGGAGAGCCCTGGTCGATGCCATCCACCTGGCCGCGGTCGATGACCACGCGGCGCGTATAGAGGTCGGGGCTGTCGTAGACCACCTCGGCAGCGGTGCCGGGCGTGGTGAGGCGATCGCGCAGCTGCAGAAGCTCGCGCAGGTGGTCGTTTTCCTGGATCAGCTCGTCGGCCAGCGATGCACGCTGGGCCATGGCCACCAGTTCCTTGCGCGCGGCCTGTTCGCGGGCCTGGGCATCGTCCAGCGAGCCCAGGTAGCGGCTGGCGTCGTGCACGGCCTGCACCGGCTTGAGCATCACCCATTGCACGGGGTACAGCACGGTGGCCACGGCCACGCGCACGGGATCGGTGATCCTGAAACGCGCGTCGGCCACCATCAGAAACAGCGCCAGGGCGCTGTAAAGAGCCAGTTGCGAGACCCGCGAAGGCCGCCGCTTGAATAGCGAGGGCGCCGAGTGGTCCAGGGTATTGGGATTCATGCCGCCCTCCCGCGTGGCAGGGCCTGCCCTGCCGCACTTGCTGCAGCCTGGAAAGCACGGGCCGGTCCCGGTGCGAAGGAAGGCAGGGCAAGCATGCAGGTCACCACGGAAGGGGGAGAAAAATCGTTGCAGTCAGACGGCTGCGGCCCCGGGCCCGCGACAACGGGCCCCGGCCTGCGCCGCATCAGTCGCTGGTGAAGATGCTGCCCTGGCGGTCCATGGTCTCCAGCGCCATGCCGCAGCCGCGCACCACGCAGGTCAGCGGCTCTTCGGCCACCAGCACGGGCAGGCCGGTTTCTTCGGCCAGCAGGCGGTCCAGGTCACGCAGCAGCGCGCCGCCGCCGGTGAGCATCATGCCGCGCTCGGCAATGTCGGCGCCCAGCTCGGGCGGTGTCTGCTCCAGCGCGTTCTTGACGGCGCTGACGATCTGGTTGAGCGGATCCGTCAGGGCTTCCAGCACCTCGTTGGACGAGATGGTGAAGCTGCGCGGCACGCCTTCGGAGAGGTTGCGGCCCTTGACTTCCATCTCCTTGACTTCGGAGCCGGGGAAGGCCGAGCCGATGTTCTTCTTGATGGACTCGGCCGTGGGCTCGCCGATCAGCATGCCGTAGTTGCGGCGGATGTAGCTGATGATGGCTTCGTCGAACTTGTCGCCGCCCACGCGCACGGAGCCCTTGTAGACCATGCCGCCCAGCGAGATCACGCCGACTTCGGTGGTGCCGCCACCGATGTCCACCACCATGGAGCCCGAAGCCTCGGACACCGGCAGGCCGGCGCCGATGCCGGCGGCCATGGGTTCCTCGATCAGGTAGACGGAGGTGGCGCCTGCCGCCTCGGCCGCGTCCTTGATGGCGCGGCGCTCGACCTGGGTGGAGCCGCAGGGCACGCAGATGATGATGCGCGGGCTGGGCGTGAGCACCGAGCGCGGATGCACCATCTTGATGAACTGCTTGATCATCTGCTCCGTGATGACGAAGTCGGCAATCACGCCGTCCTTCATCGGGCGGATGGCCTCGATGTTGCCGGGCACCTTGCCCAGCATGGCCTTGGCCTCGCGGCCCACCGCCTGGATCACCTTCTTGCCGTGCGGCCCGCCTTCGTGGCGGATGGCGACAACGGAGGGTTCGTCCAGAACAATGCCCTTGTCGCGGGCGAAAATCAGGGTGTTGGCTGTGCCAAGATCAATGGCAAGGTCGGTGGAGAAATACCGACGGAAAGCTCCGAACATTACGAGAGTCCTCTCAGGCACGGCATGCTCGTCGGCCTGCCATCGCCGGGATGAAAGTTAGGGAGTCTGGATGGGGTTGGCTTTTCGCACAATGACCGGCTCGGAGAGGGTATTGCGGCAAAGCCGAGATAATACCGTATCCCCTGTGAATAACTTCTACTGCCGGGGCTTGAAATACGGGTTTACATCCCGTTGCCCCCTTCAAAAATCCTATGGCACTGAACGCACAAGACATCGCACGCATCGCGAACCTGGCACGACTTGAGCTCTCCTCCACCGAGAGTGAGCGCATGCTAGGCCAGCTCAATGATTTTTTCGGCATCGTGGAGAAGATGCAGGCTGTGGATACTTCAGGCGTCAGCCCGCTGTCACATCCGGTCGCCGCCATCCAGGACATTGCCCTGCGTCTTCGCGAGGACATTGCCAGCGAGCCCGACCAGCGCGACGCCAACCAGCGCAGCGCACCGGCCGTCGAGCGCGGCCTGTTCCTGGTCCCCAAGGTGATCGAGTAAGCGCCGCGCGCCCTCGTCACTGGCATCCGTCCCCGTTTTCCGCACCCCATACATGACCCAGCAAACCACTGATCTGCACACGCTCGGCGTGTCGGCCCTGTCGGCCCTGCTGCGCGAGCGCAAGCTCGGCGCCGTCGAAGCCGCCCAGCATTTCCTGGCCCGCGCCCAGGCACACCAGAACCTGGGCGCCTTCGTCAGCATCGACGAAGAGGCCACCCTGGCCCAGGCCCGCGCTGCCGACGCCCTGATTGCCCAGGGCAAGGGCGGCCGCCTGGCTGGCGTGCCCATTGCGCACAAGGACATCTTTGTCACGCGCGACTTCCCGACCACGGCCTCCAGCAAGATGCTGGCCGGCTACCGCTCGCCCTTCGACGCCACCGTGGTGACGCGCCTGGCCGAGGCCGGCGCCGTGACGCTGGGCAAGCTCAACTGCGATGAATTCGCCATGGGCTCGGCCAACGAGAACTCGGCCATCGCGCCCGTGGGCTTCGATGCCCCCGCGCCCGTGCGCAACCCCTGGAACACGGACCGCGTGCCCGGCGGCTCCTCGGGCGGCTCGGCCGTGGCCGTGGCCGCCGGCCTGGCGCCCGCCGTCACCGGCACCGACACGGGCGGCTCCATCCGCCAGCCCGCATCGTTTTGCGGCATCACCGGCATCAAGCCCACCTATGGCCGCGCCAGCCGCTACGGCATGATCGCCTTCGCCTCCAGCCTGGACCAGGCCGGTCCCATGGGCAAGAGCGCCGAGGACTGCGCCCTGCTGCTGTCCGAGATGTGCGGCCCCGACCTGGACCGCGACTCCACCAGCCTGGACGTGCCGGCCGAGGACTTCACGGCCCGCCTGAACGACGGCATCGAAGGCCTGCGCATCGGCATCCCTGCCGAGTTCTTCGGCGAAGGCCTGTCGGCCGACGTGCGCGCCGCCGTGGATGGCGCCCTCAAGGAATACGAGAAGCTGGGCGCCCGCCTGGTGCCGATCTCGCTGCCGCGCACCGAGCTGTCGATTCCCGTGTACTACATCCTGGCCCCGGCCGAGGCGTCGTCCAACCTGTCGCGCTTCGATGGCGTGAAGTTCGGCCACCGCGCCAAGGACTACACGGACCTGGTGGACATGTACAAGAAGACCCGCGCCCAGGGCTTTGGCGACGAGGTCAAGCGCCGCATCATGATCGGCGCCTATGTGCTGTCCGAGGGCTACTACGACGCCTACTACCTGCAGGCGCAGAAGATCCGCCGCATGATCGCCGACGACTTCCAGACCGCCTTCCAGCAGTGCGACGTGATCGCCGGCCCCGCCGCGCCCACCGTGGCCTGGCAGCTGGGCGGAAAGAGCGACCCGCTGGCCAACTACCTGGCCGACATCTTCACGCTGCCCGCATCGCTGGCCGGCCTGCCCGGCATGAGCGTGCCCGCAGGCTTTGGCGAGGCCGGCATGCCCGTGGGCCTGCAGCTGATCGGCAACTACTTCAAGGAAGGCCAGTTGCTCAACGCCGCCCACCGCTTCCAGCAGGCCACCGACTTCCACCTTCAAGCTCCGAAGGGCATCTGATACCCCATGACCGCGAAACTCATCCAGGGCTATGAAGTCGTCATCGGCTTCGAGACCCACGCCCAGCTGGCCACCCAGTCCAAGATCTTCAGCCGCGCCAGCACCGCCTTCGGCGCCGAGCCCAACACCCAGGCCTGCGCCGTGGACATGGCGCTGCCCGGCACGCTGCCGGTGATGAACAAAAAGGCCGTCGAGTGCGCCATCCGGCTCGGCCTGGCGCTGGGCTCGCACATTGCGCCGCGCAGCATCTTCGCGCGCAAGAACTACTTCTACCCCGACCTGCCCAAGGGCTACCAGATCTCGCAGTTCGAGATTCCCGTGGTCCAGGGCGGCGAAGTGTCCTTCTTCCTCGGCGACGAGAAGAAGACCATCCGCCTGGTGCGCGCCCACCTGGAGGAAGACGCCGGCAAGTCGCTGCACGAGGACTTCATCGGCCAGTCGGGCATCGATCTGAACCGCGCCGGCACGCCGCTGCTGGAGATCGTGACCGAGCCCGACATCCGCAGCACGGAAGAAGCCGTGGCCTACGCCAAGACGCTGCACCAGATCGTGACCTGGATCGGCATCTGCGACGGCAACATGCAGGAAGGGAGCTTTCGCTGCGACGCCAACGTCTCCGTGCGCAAGCCCGGCCAGCCGCTGGGCACGCGCCGCGAGATCAAGAACCTCAACAGCTTCAAGAACATGCAGCTGGCCATCGACTACGAGATCCGCTGGCAGATCGAGGAAATCGAGGACGGCCGCCGCATCCAGCAGGCCACCGTGCTGTTCGACCCCGACACGGGCGAGACGCGCTCCATGCGCACCAAGGAAGATGCGGCCGACTACCGCTACTTCCCCGACCCGGACCTGCCGCCGCTGGTGGTCGCGCCCGAGTGGGTGGAACAGGTCAGGGCCGACATGCCCGAGCTGCCGCGCGCCATGGCCGCGCGCTTTGTCGAGCAGTACGCCCTGCCCGAGTACGACGCCACCACGCTGACGCAAAGCCAGGCCATGGCCGCCTACTTCGAGGACACGGCCCGGGCCTGCAATGCGCCCAAGCTGGCCAGCAACTGGATCATGGGCGAGATCTCGCGCCGCCTGAACACCGAGGAAATCGGCATGGAGGCCGCCAAGGTCTCCAGCGCCCAGCTGGCCGCGCTGATACAGCGCATCGGCGACGGCACCATCTCCAACAACGCCGCCAAGCAGGTCTTCGAGGCGCTGTGGAGCGGTGAAGGCAGCGATGTCGATGCCATCATCGAGGCCAAGGGCCTCAAGCAGATGAACGACACGGGCGCCATGGAGAAGATCATCGACGAGGTGATCGCCGCCAACCCGGCCAACGTGGAGCAGTACCGCGCAGGCAAGGACAAGGCCTTCAACGCCCTGGTCGGCCAGGTCATGAAGGCCTCCAAGGGCAAGGCCAACCCGACGCAGGTCAACGAGCTGCTCAAGGCCAAGCTGGCCTGACCGGCCGCAGCGGGCGCCCCCACGCGCTCCGGGGGGGCGCCTGCCTCAATCCACCGAGGCGCCCGACTGGCGCACGGCCTGGCCCCACTGCGTGATCTCCGAGGCCACGAAGGCATCCATCTCGCGGGGCGTGGTGGGCGCAGCCTCCGATCCCCGGTCGCTGATGAACTTGCGCATCTCGGGGCTGCGCAGGATGGCCACGGCCTCGCGGTTGAGCCGGTCGATCACTTCCTGCGGCGTGCCCTTGGGGGCCATCAGGCCCAGCCAGCCCACGGCCTCGAAGCCCCGGAACTCGGGCAGGCCCGATTCGGCAATGGCCGGCACCTCGGGCAGCTGGCTGGAGCGGGCGCTGGAGGTCACGCCCAGCGGCACGGCCTTGCCCGCCTGGATATTGGGCAGGGCGGCCGTCACCGAATCCACCATCAGCGGCACCTGGCCGCCCACGAAGTCCGCCTGCGCGGGGCCGCTGCCCTTGTAGGGGATGTGCTCTATCTGTATCTTGGCGCGCGCCTTGACCATCTCGGCGCTCAGGTGCTGGGTGCCGCCGATGCCGGCGCTGGCGTAGTTCCAGCGGCCCGGCTCGGCACGCGCCTTGGCCACCAGATCTTTCATGGATTGGATGCCCGCACCCGGGTGCGCCAGGAACACCAGCGGCACCTTGGCGATCAGCGTGATGCCCACCAGGTCGGTGCGCGGGTCGAAATTCACCTTCTTGTACAGCGTCTGGTTCACGGCCATGGCACTGCCGGCCACGAGCAGCGTGTAGCCGTCGGCCGGGCTGCGCACCACCTGCTCGCTGCCGATGTTGCTGCCGGCCCCGGCCTTGTTCTCCACCACCAGCGGCTGGCCCAGCTTCTGGGCGAGCTTTTCAGCCAGCGCGCGCGCAAAGATGTCCGTGGCCTGCCCGGGCGGGAAGGGCACGACCAGGCGGATGGGCTTGTCGGGATAGGCGGCGCTGGCCGGCATGGCAAAGGCGGCGGCCGCGCAGGCTGCGGCGGCCAGAATGATCTGCTTCATGGTGTCGTTGTCTCCTGCGGGCCAGTTTAGCGGCGGCATGCCCGCTGCACCCGCACGCCGCTGTCCCGCAGCCAACAGCGCACCAGGCCATCTGCCGGAACAATCGGCGCACACCACAGGAGACTCCATGACCGCCAGCACCGACCGCCTGCACATCCCCGGCCTGCCCTGGGCCGACTCCCCTGAAACCGTGGGCCTGGGCAGCGCGCGCCTGGCGCGCCTGTCGGCCCGGCTGCAGCGCGGCGTGGACACCGGCGAGATCCCGGGCGCCGTGGCCCTGGTGGCGCGGCGCGGCAAGCTGGCCTACCTGGAGAGCTTCGGCCTGCTGGACCCCGAGGCCGGCACGGCCATGCGGCCCGATGCCATCTTCCGCATCGCCTCCATGAGCAAGCCCATCACCTCGCTGGCCATCATGATGCTGGCCGAGCAGGGGCGGCTGTCCATCATCGAGCCCGTGGAGCAGTACCTGCCCGAGCTGGCCGCGCTGCGCGTGGGCCTGGAGCGCGCGCCGCTGGCGCGGCCCATCACGCTGCAGGACCTGCTGCGCCACACCTCCGGCATTCCCTACGGATTCGCCGGCACCGAGCACCCCGTCAAGAAGATGTACCTGGATGCGGGCCTGTTCAGCGGCAAGTTCACCAATGCGCAGTTCATCACCAGGCTCGCGCAGCTGCCGCTGGTGGCCCAGCCCGGCGAGACCTGGGAATACGGCATGTCCACCGACGTGCTGGGCCGCGTGGTCGAGGTGGTCAGCGGCCAGACGCTGGCCGCCTTCGTGCGCGAGCACATCACCGGGCCGCTGGGCATGGCCGACACGGGCTTTCATGCACCCGACAGCGAGATCGCACGCGCCGCCCGGCCCCAGCCCGAAGGGCCGCAGAAACAGATGCCGCCCATCCCCCCGGTCACGCGCGCCATGATGTTCGAGTCGGGCGGCGGCGGCATGGTCTCGACCATGGCCGACTATGCGCGGCTGTGCCTGTTCTGGTGCAACGGCGGCACGCTGGACGGCGTGCGCCTGGTCTCTCGCAAGACCGTGGAGCTGATGACCACCAACCACCTGCCCGCCAGCGTGCGCATGGGGCCGGACATGGCGTATTTCGGCGCCCAGCTGCCCTCGCCCGAGGTGGGTCAGGGCTTCGGCCTGGGCTTTGCGGTGCGCACGGCGCCCGGCCTCAACCCGCTGCCGGGCAGCGTGGGTGACTTTTCATGGAGCGGCATCTACGGCACCTTCTTCTGGGTGGACCCGAAGGAGGATTTGTTCGCCATCCTCATGATGCAGTCCATGGCCCAGCGCATTCCCTACCGCTGGGTGATGCGCGAGGGCGTGTACCAGTCCGTGGTGGACTGAATCTTCCAGGTTTGCACCAAGGCAGTGCAAAGCCCATGCTGCCAGCAAGAGCGGCGTCCCTTCCTAAAATGACGCGCTTTTGCAGCCCTCCCCCTGGGCCGCGCAGACAAAGACAAAAAGACAACAAGGCCATGGGCTGGAACAGAAAAGCATGGGGGCCGGTGGTGCCACGCCCCGCGCCTGCGGACATGTGGCGCGTGGCCATGGGCTCCATCGTGGGCATGGGGCTGGCCACGGCCCTGGTCTGGCTGGCGCATGCGGGCACCTGGGATCTTCCCCTGCGCCTGTTCGCGCCGCTGGGTGCCACGGCCGTGCTGCTGTTCGCCGTGCCCACCAGCCCGCTGGCCCAGCCCTGGTCCTGCGTGGTGGGCAATACGGTGTCAGCGCTCTGGGCCCTGTTCGTGCTGCAGTGGTGCCCGCCCCAGCTGGCGCCTGCGCTGGCGGTGGGTGGCGCCATAGGCTGCATGCTGCTGACGCGCTCACTGCACCCGCCAGGTGGCGCCATGGCCCTGCTGACGGTGCTCAACGCCAAGGCCTCGCTGGCCGCCGGCTGGATGCTGCCCTTCCTGCCCGTGGGCGCGCTGACACTGGGGCTGGTCCTGGCGGCCACGGCGCTCCACCGCGCCACGGGCCGGCGCTATCCCCACCATGCCGACACGGCGCCCAAGGCCGCGCCCGCCGATGCGGCTCACCGCCATGCCTCGCGCCTGGGCCTGTCCCATGCCGATCTGGAAGGGCTGCTGCTGCGCTTCGGCCAGGAAAACAACCTGGAAGCCGATGACCTGGCCGAGCTGCTGGCCGCCGCCGAGGAAACCGCCATCGAGCACCGGCTGGGCGGCGTGCGCTGCGCCCAGCTGATGACGCGCCATCCCGTGAGCTGCTCCATGGACGACGACGTGCACGCCGTGGCCGCACGCTTTCGCGCGCACCCGGCCAAGAGCCTGCCGGTGCTGGACGCCGATGGCGGCCTGGCCGGCACGGTCTCCCGTGCCGAGCTGTACGAGTGGCTGTGGATGAGCCCCGTGCGCCCGACCGAATCTGCGGCAAAACCTTCTTTGTTGAACTGGCTGGGCCAGCGCCTGCCCGGCAAGACCCGGGCCGCGCCCCGCCTGTCGGAGCTGCCCCAGCTGGTTCATGCGCCTGAACTCAGCGTGGACGAAGACACGCCCGTGGGCCAGTTGCTGGACGCCCTGGCCCGGCACAGCGTGCCCTGCATTCCCGTGATGCGCGAAGGCCGGCTGACCGGCCTGATCACGCGCACGGATCTGATGCGGCTGCTGCTGCAGCCGGGCAGATAGGGCGACCCGGCAATGCGCCCGTTTCAGGAAGTGCGCCCAAGCGCAGCATCCTGAAACCTGGCCATCAGAACAGCACGCGGCAGCGGATGGTGCCCGGAACCTGGGTCAGCTTTTCCACGGCCAGGCCCGAGGACTGGGCCGCCAGGTCGATCACCACATAGCCCACCTTCTCGTCGGTGCGCAGGTACTGGCCGGCGATGTTGATGCCGTTCTCGGCAAACACCTGGTTGATGGCCGACAGCACGCCGGGCTGGTTGTGGTGCACGTGCAGGATGCGGTTCTGGCCGGGGTGGGCGGGCAGGGCCACTTCGGGGAAGTTCACCGCCGAGGTGGTGGTGCCGTTGTCGCTGTACTTGACCAGCTTCTCGGCCACTTCCAGGCCGATGTTGGCCTGGGCCTCCATGGTGGAGCCGCCCACGTGCGGGGTCAGGATGACGTTGTCCAGGCCGCGCAGGGGCGAGACGAATTCATCCTTGTTGCTGCGCGGCTCGGTGGGGAACACATCGATGGCGGCGCCCAGCAGCTTGCCGGCCTTCAGGGCCTCGGCCAGCGGCTCGATTTCCACCACGGTGCCGCGCGAGGCATTGATCAGGATGGCGCCGGGCTTCATGGCCGCGATTTCCTTGGCGCCGATCATCCACTGGGTGGAGGGCAGCTCGGGCACGTGCAGGGTGACGATGTCGCTGCCGGCCAGCAGATCGGCCAGCGATGCGGCCTGGCGCGCATTGCCCAGCGGCAGCTTGGTGGACACGTCATGGAACAGCACCTGCATGCCCACCGACTCGGCCATCACCGACAGCTGGGTGCCGATGGAGCCGTAGCCCACGATGCCCAGCGTCTTGCCGCGGATTTCGTAGGAATTCTCGGCGCTCTTGAGCCAGCCGCCGCGGTGGGCGGAGGCGTTCTTGGCGGGCACGCCGCGCAGCAGCAGGATGGCCTCGGCCAGCACCAGCTCGGCCACCGAGCGCGTATTGGAGTAAGGCGCGTTGAAGACCACCACGCCGCGCTCGCGCGCCGCGTCCAGGTCCACCTGGTTGGTGCCGATGCAAAAGCAGCCCACGGCCACGAGCTTTTGCGCGGCGGCGAACACGTCGGCCGTCAGCTGCGTGCGCGAACGGATGCCGACGAAGTGCACGTCGGCGATCTTGCGCTTGAGCTCCTCGCCTTCCAGCGCGCCCGTCACGGTCTCCACATTGGTGTAGCCCGCGTTGCGCAGCACTTCGAGTGCGGAAGGGTGGATGCCTTCGAGCAGCAGGAACTTGATCTTCGATTTATCCAGCGACGTTTTGGTCATGGGCGAGCCCTCTCTAGTCAGTCAGAAATCAGAGCGAGCATTACAGCGGATTCGGGAAGCCGCTACAGCCGGTAGGCCCAAAGCCTGCGCGCCCGCAAGCGGGAGAACCATGCGCCCTGCGGCCATGAACGCCCCGCCATCCGGCAGGCACTCATTGCAGGACGGTGCATGCCACGGGAGCACATGCACACTTCGAGATTGGCGCGAAATGTAAAACATTGAGAACCGGTGCGCCCGTGCGCGGCAGCCTTCCTAGAATTCGCGCGTCTGTGTCCGGCGCTTTCAAATCAATAGCAACAGAACAGGCCTGCAGGCGGGCCGGACGCGCCCTTGTTTTACGAACCAACCGAGGAATCCGATGATTACAAACATGCTGCGCAGGATCGAGGACCTGCTGGTGCAGGTGGTGCGCGTGGTGCTGCTGGTGTTCTCCCTGCTCGTGCTGGTGGGCATGGCACTGTGGACCTGGGAGAGCTTCAGGCCCGGCAAGGCCGAGGCGCCCCAGGCCGTGGCCCAGGAATTGAACTGGAAGGACGCCAGGCCCGACCTGCAGTTCGTCGTGGACGAAACCAGCCGCGACCTGGGCGCGGGCGGCGGCGAACCCGCCATGGAAAAGCGCCTGGCCGATCCGGCGCTGCGCCCCGCCTTCCAGAAGGCCGACGCCCTGGTGCGCGCCTACGTGAACAAGGATCCCGCGCGGCGCGAGCGCACCGAGCGGGACAACCAGGCCCGGGGCCTGGCGCCGCTGCACCCGCTGCTGCAAGGCGACGCCCTGCCATCCGAGGCCGATGTGCAGCGCCGCATCCAGGAACGCGGCCAGCGCGAAGGCGATGCCGGTGCCGTGGATGCGGCGGCCGACGCAGCGGCTGCAGATGCAGCGGCTGCCGCAGCCGCCTCCACCGACGAGGAAGACGGCTGGATGGTCGAGCCCGTGGATACCGCCGCCGCCATCCACGAGCGCGCCCAGGCCGCCGAGCTGGAACACGGCAAGGGCGCCTATGCGGCCTATGTGCAGGGCCTGCCCGCCGCGCTGGAGCAGGTCTTCGGCAATGCCGCCCTGGAGCCGCGGCTGCAGGCGCAGACGGCCCAGCAGATCCTGTCCACGGTGCTGCTGAACTACACGCTGTCCCTGGACAATGCGGCGCGCGCGCTGCGCGGCGAGGACAGCCACGGCAGCAGCTCCTGGAAGGAGCGCTTCGGCGCCGTGGAGACGGCCTTCTGGAGCATGCTGATGTCATTCCTCGTGCTGGTGGTGATGGTGCTGGTCTTCATCCGCATGGAGCGCCACCTGCGCGTGATCAGCCAGCAGCATGGCCAGGCACCGCGCCAGCCCTGAGGCCTTGCGCTATCGTTGCCGCTTTCCTTTCTGCTTGCCGCCTATCCGCATGACACGCAACACCACCACCCCCATCCATCCCCAGTTCCTGGGCCGCATGTCGCCGCGCGCCTTCAGGCCCGAGGCACTGAGCCAGGCCCAGATCGAGCAACTGGCCGACGCCGCGCGCTGGGCGCCTTCGGCCAGCAACAAGCAGCCCTGGCACTTTGCCTATGCGCTGCGCGGCGATGCGAACTGGCAGGCCTTCAGCACCATTCCCAACGAATTCAACCGCCGCTGGTGCCTGGAGGCGGGCGCGCTGATCGTGCTGATGTCCGACCGCCAGGCCTCGCCCGGCAAGCACAGCTTCGACGCGGGCTGCGCCTGGGGCTACCTGGCGCTGGAAGCCCACGCCATGGGCCTGGCCACGCACGCCATGGGCGGCTTCTCGGCCGACGCCGCACGCGAGGTGCTGCGCCTGCCCGATCACCTGGAGCCCGAGGTGGTGATCGCCGTGGGCTGGCGCGGCGATGCGGCCACCCTGCCCGACGATCTGCGCGAGCGCGAGGTGCCCTCGCCCCGCAAGCCGCTGGCCGAAGTGCTGAGCGCAGGCCCCGTGGCCACGGGCGGCTGACGGCGGGTTCCAAGTCCTACGCCGCTTTGCGGGGATGCCCCGGATGGCCTGCCCAGGCCCCGGGGCTACACTGGCCCACAGGCCTGCAGCGCAGCAGGCGTCCATGACCCCAAGGAGTTGCCATGACCCCATCCACCAGCCCCAATCTCGACAAGCTGCGCAACATCGTCCAGAAGTTCGGCGCAAGCTCCTTCACCACGGACCAGGTGGCCAGCGAATACGACGACGCCCCGGCCACGGCGGAAAGCACCGAGCAATTCGACGCCCTGCTGCAGCGCCACGCGGCCGTGCTGGGCATCCATGCCGTGCCCGGAAGCGGCGGCCAGGGCCACGGCGCCACCGTCTGGCAGCCGGCCTGAGCGCGCAGGCGGCGCAAAGCACGGCGCCGCTACACTCGCTGCGGCCGGCACGGTGCCGGCGCGCAGTTTTCTTTTGATGTCCTCACTCTCTCCCCATACCTGGCTGCAGCTGTCCGTGGCAGCCAGTGCCTTGCTGGTGCTCGCCTCCATCGGCTGGGTCTGGCACGGCACGCGCGCCCTGCCCGCGGATTCGCGCGATGGCCGCAGCGCCCGGCGCATGGCGGCCCTGTTCGCCCTGGGGGCGCTGGCCTGGCTGGCCTACGGCCTGTACACGGGCTATGCCGTGCTGTGGAAGGCGGACGCGCTGATGCTGTTCGCCCAGCAAGGCGCGCTGCTGCGCCTGCCGTTTCTGATCGGCGGACTGGCCTGGGTGGCCGCGCTGCTGGTCACGCGCGTGCTGCGCATGCTGGGCCGGGCCGGATCGGCATGACCCGGCGCAGACCCCCACGGCGCTGAGCGCTCAGGGCGCCGCCACCTCCTTGGGCAGCACATAGGCGCGCACGCTGTCCCCGGCCTTGGTTCCGGTCGAACCATGCCCACCCGCCACCACCACCAGGTACTGGCGCTGGTCCGTGCCCAGGTAGGTCATGGGCGTGGCCTGGCCGCCTGCGGGCAGGCGGTCCTGCCAGAGCTGGCGGCCGCTGTCCACGTCATAGGCGCGCACATAGTTGTCCAATGCCCCTGAGTAGAAGGCCACGCCGCCAGCGGTCATCACCGGGCCGCCAATGCCGGGCACGCCCATGCGAAAGCCCAGCGGCAGCGGGCTCAGGTCACGCGGCGTGCCGTTGCGGCGCTGCCAGACGATCTGGCCCGTGCGCAGGTCGGCACCCGCCACAAAGCCCCAGGGCGGCGCCTGGCAGGGAATGCCCAGCGGCGAGACAAAGGGCTTGAGCCGCACCGCAAACGGTGCGCCGAAGTTTTCGTTGAGCGCGGGCAGGCCGTCCTTGGGCGGGCCGCCATCCTGCACCAGCAGCGAGGTATCGTCCGCGCGCGGCACCAGGGTGGAGACGAAGGCCAGCCGCGTAGGCGTGGCAAACACCACCTGCCGGCGCGGGTCCACGGCCACGCCGCCCCAGTTGAAGACGCCGAAGTTGCCCGGATAGATCAGCGAGCCCTGCTCCGAGGGCGGCGTGAAGCGTCCCTCGTAGCGCAGGCGGCGAAAGGCCAGCCGGCACCACAGTTGCTCGAAGGGGCTGGCGCCCCACATGTCGCGCTCGGTCAGGGCCGGGGGGTTGAAGCTCAGTTGCGAATGCGGCTGCGTGGGCGCCGTGCGGTCGCCGCGTGCCGCGCCCTGCGGCGCAGCCACCTCGGTGACGGGCAGCAGCGGCTGGCCCGTGCGCCGGTCCAGCACGAACAGCTCGCCCTGCTTGGTGGGCTGCACCAGGGCGGGCACGCTGTGGCCGCCGATCTCCAGGTCGATCAGGCTGGGCTGCGAGGGCACGTCGTAGTCCCAGAGATCGTGGTGCACGGTCTGGAAAACCCAGCGCACGGCGCCCGTGGCAATGTCCAGCGCCACCACCGAGGACGAATACTGCTCGGCCTCGGCGCTGCGCCGCCCGCCCCATTGGTCGGGCGGCGCATTGCCCATGGGCACGAAGACGAGGCCCAGCGTCTCGTCCACGCTGGAGATGGACCAGCTGTTGGGCGAGCTGGGCACATAGGTCTGCCCCGGGGGCAGCGGCGTGCTGTTGCCCGGCCGCCCCGGGTCCCAGGCCCACAGCAGCGCACCCGAGCGGATGTCGAACGCACGGATCACGCCCGAAGGCTCGCGCGTGGAATGGTTGTCCAGCACCGTGCCGCCCACGATGATGCGGTCGCGCGCCACCACCACCGGCGAGGTCGAGTAGTACGAGCCCGGCTTGCGCTCGGGCATGCCCTGCCAGAGGTCGATCTGGCCCTGGCCGCCCGCCACATTGCTGCAGGTCTGGCCATCTGCGGGATTGAGCGCGACCACCTTGCCGTCGGCCGTGGCCATGAACAGCTTGGCGGTGCAGCGGCCGTCATCGCCAGGGGCTGCAGAAGCCGAAGCCGTGGATGCGGCGGTGGGTACAGGCATGGCCTGCGCGCCGGACTTCCTTGCAGCCGGCGCCACCGCCGAATGCGTCTGCCCTGCCGCCGCATCGAACTGCGCGGCCGCCTGCGCCGACTGGTAGGACAGGCCCCGGCAGGTCAGATGCTGCAGCGCCAGCCCCTTGGGCATGGGCAGGTCGCGCCGCCACAGCTGCTTGCCCGTGGTGGCATCGAGCGCAATCACCGACTGGTGGGGCGTGCACAGGAACAGGCGCTCGCCGATCTTCAGCGGCGTGACCTCGAACGTGGTTTCTTCGGGATCGCCGGGTTTGCCGCGCACATCGCCCGTGCGGAACTCCCAGGCCAATTGCAGCAGCCGCACGTTGTGCGGGCCGATCTGGCGCAGTGGCGAATAGCGCTGGCCCGCTCCGGTGCGGCCATAGGCATGCCACTCGCCATCGGGCACGGCATCGGTGGCATCGCCCTGCAGCACCGGCGGGCTGCGCAGGCCACCGGCATCGGAGGCCACCATGGACATGTTCTGCACGGCCGTGATCTGGCCGTCGGCCGGCAGGTCCGACGCGGCGGCGGCCGCACCCGCAAACTGGCCCTGGGTTTCATGGGCATCGCGCTGGCGCCCGAATGACAGGCCCGCAAGAATGGCCGTGCCCAGCACCACCAGCGCCAGCGCCGCATGGGCTGGTGCCAGGCCCCGGTTCTGGCCCATGTCGGGCTCATGGCGCAGCGCGCGCACCGACCAGGGCAGCACCAGCAGCAGGCCCATCAACCAGGGCACCCCCAGGCGCCCCGCCAGCGGCCACCAGTCCAGCCCTATCTCCCAGACCGCCCACAGCGCGGTGCCCAGCAGCCACAGTGCAAACAGCCACAGCGCCGCAGCCGAACGACGCGCCACGCCCAGGCCCACGGCCAACAGCAGCACACCTGCCACCACGTAGTAGCCGCTGCCTCCGGCCCACAGCAGCTGGGCGCCTCCCCAGGCCAGCCAGGCACCGGCGGCCCACAGCCACAGCACCGTCAACCATCGCCATGCCGTCATGCATGCTCCCTTCTCGCGGCGGCCCGGCACCTGTGGCTGCAGCGCACACCAGCAGCCAGGCCCTGAGGGCCCGGGAAAATCCGTGGCCGGGAATGTAGTGACAGCCTAGACCGCCGCAATGGCAGCGCTTGCAGGACGAATCCGATTCACGCGCACCGGCGTGCGGCAGGCCGTTCGCGCCAGACGGGAAAGACAGGGGGCAAGGGCCGTTCAGCGGCCCGTGGGAGCCGCAGCGGCGGCGGCCGCGCTCCACAGCGCACGCAGCGGCACGAGCTCGGCATCGAAGCGCTGGTTGATGCGGCTTTTTTCCTGCTCCTGCTGCTGGATGAAGCGCTGCTGCTCCTCCTGGCTGCTGCGGTTTTCATCGAGCTGGCGGCGCAGGGAGGCGGGGGCCTTGGACGGGTCCTTGCGGTAGAACTCCATCTCGCCATCGATCTTGACGCGCTGGGCCTGCAGCTCCTGTATGCGCTGGCGCGCCAGGTTGGCGACCTGGTCGGTCTGCGACAGGGCCTCGGCGCGTTCGGCGTCGTGCGCGGCCTGGTTGGGATAGCGCGCAATCAGCGCGCGCTCGCGCGAGCGCTCCTCGCGCACACGGCGCTGTTCGGCCTGCTCGCGGCGGCGCTGGGCATCGAGCTCGGCGCGCTCGTTGTCGGTCAGCGTGGGGCCGACGCGGCGCAGCTCCACACCGGAGCTGCCCAGCACACGCTGGTCGCGGTCCACGCATTCGGCAATCGGGCGGTCTGCCGTCAGGCGCCGGCCCTTGGCGTCGGTGCATGCATAGATGCCGGCCGGCACGCCGGCATCCAGGGCGCAGGCAGGGCCAGCCGCGGCACCAGCCAGGGCGCACCACAGGAACCGTGCATGCAACGCCTTGTTCATCAAACCCTTATTCCTTGTCGTTGACTCCGTAACGCTGGCGGTAGGCCAGCACGCGCTCATGGTGGCCGCTGCCTTCGCTGCCACCTTGAATCTCAAGATAAAGCAATAAGTCTGCCAGTTTTGCAATAGTGCAGACCTGCATGCCCAGCTGGTTGCGCACGTACTGAACGGCGCTGTGGGGCACGTCCTGGCCATTCTCGGTGGCCATTTCCTGGCGGTCCAGCGCGATCGCCACGGCATGCGGCGTGGCACCTGCGGCGCGGATGATGGCGATGGACTCGCGCGCGGCCGTGCCGGCGCTCATCACGTCGTCCACGATCAGCACGCGGCCCTTGAGGGGCGCGCCCACCAGGGTCCCGCCCTCGCCGTGGTCCTTGGCTTCCTTGCGGTTGTACGCAAAGGGCTTGTTCAGGCCCATGCGGGCCAGCTCCACGGCCACGGTGGCGGCCAGCGGGATGCCCTTGTAGGCGGGGCCGAAGATCATGTCGAACTCGATGCCGCTGGCTGCGATGGCTTTTGCATAGAATTCGGCGAGACGGCCCATCTTGCCGCCGTCATCGAACAGGCCGGCATTGAAGAAGTACGGGCTCATGCGCCCGGCCTTGGTCTTGAACTCGCCGAAACGCAGCACCCCTGCGTCAACGGCGAATTGCACAAATTCCTGCGCCAGACGGCCTGTGTCATCGGCCTGCAGATTACTCACCACCATGGATTCATCCTTGTTCAAATTGACCAGCCTCAACCTCAACGGCATCCGCTCGGCCTCGACCAAGGGCGTCGAAGCCTGGATCGAGGCCACTGCGCCGGATTGTATTTGCGTGCAGGAAATCAAGGCCCAGGCCGCCGACATGACCGGACGCTTCGAGCTGCTGGCCGGCCTGCGCGGCCACTTCCACTACGCCGAGAAGAAAGGCTACTCGGGCGTGGGCGTCTACAGCCGCCACGAGCCCAGCGATGTCGTGGTCGGCTTCGGCTCGCACGAATTCGACGCCGAGGGCCGCTACGTGGAGGCGCGCTTCGACACGCCTGCGCGCAAGCTGTCCATCATCAGCGCCTACTTTCCCAGCGGCAGCTCGGGCGAACTGCGCCAGACGGCCAAGTTCCGCTTCCTGGCCGAAATGCACGATCACCTGATGCGCATGAAGGGCGAGCGCGAGTTCATCCTGTGCGGCGACATCAACATCGCCCACCAGCAGATCGACCTCAAGAACTGGCGCAGCAATCAGAAAAACAGCGGTTTCACGCCCGAAGAGCGCGAGTGGATGACAAAGTTGTTACACAAAACTGATCCCACGGGCGGTCTTGTGGACGTTTATCGCCTGCTCCAGCCCGACACCACGGACGCCTGCTACACATGGTGGAGCAACCGCGGCCAGGCCTATGCCAACAACGTGGGATGGCGCCTGGACTACCACCTGGCCACCCCGGCCACCGCCGCACTGGCACGCACCGAGCACATCTACAAGGATGTGAAGTTCTCGGACCATGCGCCGGTCACCATCGGCTATGACATGAAGGTGTGAGACGTTCAAGCAGGGCCTTGGATCGCGGCGGTTTGACTCGTCGCGCTCTCATACAGACACTGTGCGCATGATCTTTATCTGAGGGTTCCGAGATGAAATCCATTGCTGTCTCCAGCGCCAAGCGGCCAATCCATCTCACGATCAATGCAGATCTGGTGACACAGGCCAAGGCCTATACCGACAATCTCTCGGCCACCATGGAATCCCTGCTGGCCGAATACGTTGCCAGGCAGGAGGGCGCACAGCGTGAGCGCCAACGGCTTGCCGACGCCTGCGCCAGCGACTGGAACGCGGTCAACATCGCGGTGGGTTCGTTCGCAGACGAGCACTCGACGCTCTAGTGGCGCAATTCGACGTTCATCGCAACAAGGGAGCCTTGCGCGACTCGATTCCCTGCGTCGTCGTGGTCCAGTCCTCGCTGTTTGACCGCTACCGCCGTCGCGTCGTGGTTCCACTAGTTCGGCAGAATCTGCTGCCGCGCGGCACTCCAACCGTGGGTGCGAGGATGAATCCCGTGTTTGTCATTGAAGGCGTGCCGGTCGTCCTGCATGCCCTGGACATGGTTTCAGTCGCCCTGGATCAATTGGGTGAAGTGGTGGCCTCACTGGAGCATGAAGGCCAAGCCATCGCCGATGCGCTGGACGAATTGCTGACCCGGTCCGGAGGCTGACCCAAGATCGTTTTCAAGGAGGCCAGGGCTTGGGCCCTGCCCTCCTCGGACTTCAGCCCGGGCGCACGCCTCACTCCAGCGCCTTGCCCATGTCCTCCACCACCTTCTTGGCGTCGCCGAAGACCATCATGGTCTTGTCCATGTAGAACAGTTCGTTGTCCAGGCCCGCATAGCCTGCTGCCATGGAGCGCTTGTTGACGATCACCGTCTTGGCCTTGTAGGCCTCCAGGATGGGCATGCCGTAGATGGGGCTGCCCTTGACGTGTGCGGCGGGGTTCACCACGTCGTTGGCGCCCAGGATGATGGCCACGTCGGCCTGGCCGAACTCGCTGTTGATGTCCTCCATCTCGAAGACCTGGTCGTAGGGCACCTCGGCCTCGGCCAGCAGCACGTTCATGTGGCCGGGCATGCGGCCCGCCACCGGGTGGATAGCGTACTTCACCGTCACGCCGCGCTCGGTGAGCTTGTCGGCCAGCTCCTTGACCGCGTGCTGGGCACGCGCCACGGCCAGGCCGTAGCCGGGCACGATAACCACGGTCTCGGCATTGCCCAGGACGAAGGCCGCATCGTCGGCGCTGCCGCTTTTCACGTTGCGCTGCTGCTGGGAGCCTGCCGCCGCGCTGGTGGCCTCGCCGCCGAAGCCGCCCAGGATCACGCTGAAGAACGAGCGGTTCATGGCCTTGCACATGATGTAGCTCAGGATGGCGCCCGAGCTGCCCACCAGCGAACCCGCAATGATCAGCATGCTGTTGTTCAGCGAGAAGCCGATGCCCGCCGCCGCCCAGCCCGAGTAGCTGTTGAGCATGGACACGACCACCGGCATGTCCGCGCCGCCGATCGGAATGATCAGCAGCACGCCCAGCAGCAGGCCCAGGGCGATGACCAGCACGATGTCCATCCAGCTTTGGCTGTGCCAGAAGCCGAAGACGAAGAAGGCTGCTGCCAGCCCCAGCACGGCGTTGAGCGCATGCTGGCCCTTGAACTGCACGGGCGCGCCCTGGAACAGGCGGAACTTGTACTTGCCGCTGAGCTTGCCGAAGGCGATCACCGAGCCCGTGAAGGTCACGGCGCCGATGAAGGCGCCCAGCGCCAGCTCCACGCGGTTGCCGCCCGGAATGGCGCCGCCCTTGGCCGTGATGGCAAAGGCCCAGGGCTCGGCCACGGCGGCCACGGCGATGAACACCGCCGCCAGGCCGATCATGCTGTGCATGAAGGCGACCAATTCAGGCATCTTGGTCATCTCCACGCGCTGGGCCATGACGGCACCGGCCGTGCCGCCGACCAGCAGGCCCAGCAGCACCCAGCCCAGGCCCAGGGCGTTGCCGCCGGCCAGCTGCACGATGAGCGCTGCCGTGGTCAGCACGGCGATCACCATGCCGGCCATGCCGAACAGGTTGCCGCGTATGGACGTGGTGGGATGCGACAGCCCCTTGAGCGCCTGGATGAAGCAGACGCTGGCCACCAGGTAGAGCAACGTGACGAGGTTCATGCTCATGACTGGCCCTCCGCCTTGGCGTCCTTGCCGTCCTTGGCCGGAGCGCTCTTGCGCTCTTTCTTGCGGAACATCTCCAGCATGCGCCGCGTGACCAGGAAGCCGCCGAACACGTTGACCGCGGCCAGCGCCACGGCCAGCACGCCCATGGTCTTGCCCAGGCCCGTTTCCGTGAGCGCCGCCGCCAGCATGGCGCCGACGATGACGATGGCCGAGATGGCATTGGTCACCGCCATCAGCGGCGTGTGCAGCGCGGGCGTGACGGTCCAGACCACGTGGTAGCCCACGTAGATGGCCAGCACGAAGATGATGAGATGGATGATGGTGGGGGATACGGCTTCCATGTCATTTCCTCCGCAGCTGGCCTTCATGGGCCATCAGGCACGCGGCCACAATGTCGTCCTCCATGTCCACATGCAGGGCGCCATCCTTGTTGATGATGAGCTTGAGAAAATCGAGCACATTGCGTGCATACAGGGCCGAGGCATCGGCCGCCACCATGGCGGGCAGGTTGGTCAGTCCCACGATGGTCACGCCATGCGTGACCACCGTCATGCCGGCCTGGGTCAGCGGGCAGTTGCCGCCGCGCTCTGCCGCCAGGTCCACGATGACGGCGCCGGGCTTCATGGCCTGCACCATCTCGGCCGTGACCAGCACGGGAGCGGGCCGGCCCGGGATCAGCGCCGTGGTGATGACCACGTCGGCCTGGGCCACGCGCTTGGCCACCTCGGCCTTCTGGCGGTCCAGCCAGCTTTGCGGCATGGGGCGCGCGTAGCCGCCCACGCCTTCGGCGGCCTCCTTTTCCTCGGCGGTCTCGTAGGGCACGTCGATGAACTTGCCGCCCAGGGATTCGACCTGCTCACGCACGCTGGGCCGCACATCGCTGGCCTCGATCACGGCGCCCAGGCGCTTGGCCGTGGCAATGGCCTGCAGGCCGGCCACGCCCACGCCCAGCACCACGACGCGCGCGGCCTTCACCGTGCCCGCCGCCGTCATCAGCATGGGAAAGAAGCGCTGGTACTGGTTGGCCGCAATCATCACGGCCTTGTAGCCGGCGATATTGGCCTGGCTGGACAGCACGTCCATGCTCTGCGCACGCGTGGTGCGCGGAGCCGCCTCCAGCGCATAGGCCGTGATGCCCGCATCGGCCAGGCGCTGCAGGCCTGCGGGCTGGAACGGGTCCAGCATGCCGACCAGCGTTGCGCCCTTGCGGATGCCGGGCAACTCGTCCTCCGAAGGGATACGGACCTTGAGCACCAGGTCGGCGCCCAGGGCGCCTGCCACATCGACGATCTCCGCGCCCGCTGCCTCGTACAAGGCATCGGGCACGCTGGCCGCCACTCCCGCCCCCGCCTGCACGCGCAGCACATGGCCTTGCGCACGCAGCTTCTTGACGGTCTCGGGGGTCGCAGCCACCCGGGTTTCTCCTGCCATGGTCTCGGCAGGCACGCCAATCAACATACCGGTTCTCCCTCGCGTGATGCCGGTACCCGCCCTGCGTTACGCAGGTGGCGGCCCGGCCCATCCTCGAAAAAATCCTTGCGTGCCTGCATCGGGGGCAGGCTGGCTTGGCGGCACGGCTAGCTTGTAACACGGCGGCGTTGCCGCAGCCACGGGGTCTGCCCGCGAGGCTGTCTCCTGTCCGTCACAGGACCTGGATTGCCACGAGATGACAGCCACATTAAATGATCGCCATCCACGGCCCGGCGGACCGCTGCCGTGTCCCAATGCGCCTTTGAACGACTGCAGCGGCGCATCCGCGCAGTGCGAAGGAATACACCATGGGACTCTTGCAAAGACTGTTCGGAAATCATTCGCGCGGCGGCCACCACGGCGGCGGCGCATACCGTGCCGCAGCCGTGGCGGCGGTCTGCCCCGGCTGCCGTGCATCCATTGCCGCCAGCTCGCGCTTTTGCCCGCAGTGTGGCGGCGCGGTGCTGCCGCAGGCCTGCAGGAGATGCAACGCCAGCCATCCGGCCGGCGCGCGGTTCTGCGGGCAATGCGGCCAGCCGACCACCTGACGGCGCAAGCGGGGCGACCCTGCGCTGCCATCAGGGGAAGGAGCGGGAATAATGGGCGCTTTCGCCAGAAGCACCCACGCCGCCCATGCTCCAGTACCACACCATCCCCGTCACCGCCTTCCAGCAGAACTGCTCGCTGGTCTGGTGCGACCAGACCATGGAAGCCGCCGTCATCGATCCGGGCGGCGACCTGGAGCAGATCGGCTGGGAGATTGAGCGCCTGGGCCTGGCGCTCAAGGCCATCTGGCTCACGCACGCCCACATAGACCACGCGGGCGGCACGCGCGAGCTGGCCGATGCACAGCAGTTGCCCATCATCGGCCCCCATCCCGGAGACCAGTTCTGGATCGATGCCCTGCCCCAGCAGGGCGCCATGTTCGGCTTCCCGCATTCGGACCCCTTCACGCCCACGCGCTGGCTGCACGATGGCGACACGGTGAGCATCGGCCAGGAGACACTGCAGGTGCGCCACTGCCCCGGCCATACGCCCGGCCACGTGGTGTTCCATGCGCCGCAGATCGACCGCGCCTTCGTGGGAGACGTGCTGTTCGCAGGCAGCATCGGCCGCACCGACTTTCCCCAGGGCAACCACCAGCAGCTGATCGACAGCATCGTCCAGCGCCTGTGGCCCATGGGCGACCAAACCGTGTTCATCCCGGGCCACGGCCCCGAAAGCAGCTTCGGCCGCGAGCGCAAGAGCAACCCCTACGTGGGCGGGACCTGAGCCTGCAGCTGTCTCAGCCCAGCACCTCGATCCACCGATAGCCAAGGCGCACGCTGCCGCCCGCCTGCAGCTTGCGCAGCTCCTCGTTCACGCGCTGGCGCGAGGCGCCCACCACATGCGACAGATCGCCCTGCGATATGCGCAGCAGGGTGCGGCCACCGGGCAGGGGCAGGCCGTTCTCTGCCGCCAGAACCTGCAAGGTGGCCCAGACCCGGGCATGCAGCGTGTCCTCCGAACTGATGAAGATGGTGTCCAGCAGCCCGTTCACGCGCAGGCTCAGCAGGCGCGCCACAGCCAGGCATGCGGGCGCATCGCGCTCCAGGAAGTCCAGCAGCGGCTGGCGCGGCAGAACCAGCACCTCGACATCGCCATCGGCCACCAGGTCCACGGGCACGGGCGCATTGCCCAGCACCGAGCTGATGCCGGTGATCTCCCCGGCCTCCAGCCAGCGCGTCATGCGCTCGGTGCCGCCCACGGTGAAGGCCACGACACGAAAGCGCCCTGACAGCAGCACCAGCGCATGGTCGGCCGCATCGCCGCGCTTTTGCACGAACTGTCCATCGCGGTAGCGGCGCCTGGAGCCTATGGCCCGCAGCCCGCGTGCCGATGCGGCCGGCAATTCGGCCAGCAGATCCACGCGATAGCGCTCGCTGCGCGCCTGCGCCAAAGACGTGTTGGGGGAACCGAGCTTGGTGTTCACCCGCCCATTGTCCCTTTCGCGGCAATTGGCGCATAGCACCGTCCTTGTAATCGGCCCCATACCCACACGTATGGAGCCCGCCCCATGATCCGCACCACGCTCGCCCTGGTATCCGCCTTCGTGTTCGCCCTGCTCTCGACCCAGGCAGCCCTGGCACAGACGCCCACGCTGCGTATCCAGGACTACCCCGGCATCGGCAATTTCCTGGTGCGCGTGGCCAACGCGCGGGGACTGTGCGAGAAGCACGGCATACGCTGCGAACTGCGCCCCATCCCGCAGGCGCCGCTGGCGCTGCAGACCTTGCTGGCCGGTGACCTCGAAGTGGCGTTTACGCCGCCCGAGGTGCTGCTTCAGGCGGTCAACAAGGGCGCCGACCTCAAGGTGATCGGCAGCGGCGCGAGCGCGCCGACGTTCTTCCTCATGGCTTCGTCGGCCCTGCCCACCCCGCATGCCGGCCAGGGCTATCCCGCCGTGATGCAGGACTTCAAGGGCCGGCGCATCGGCGTGACGGCGCGTGGCAGCGCGGCCGAGTTCCAGCTCGTGAGCCTGCTGCAGGGCGCCGGCATGAAGGCGGACGACGTCACCATCGTCGCCGTGGGATCGCCCAACACCGCCTTTCCGGCGATTGCGCAAAAGCAGGTCGATGGCCTGATGCTGTTCTCGCCCATGGACGGCTTTTGCGAGGTCAGCCAGGCCTGCCGCATCGTCGTCGATCCGCGCAGGGGCCAGGGTCCCGCCGAGGTGTTGGATACCAACGGCGCCGGCGTGCTGCAGGTGGTGCGCGCCGACTTCCTGCGCAAGAACGCCCCGGCCGTGGAGGGCTTGCGCCGCGCCATGAACGAGGCGGCCGACTATGCCCGCGAACCGGCCCATTTCGATGCATTGCTCAAAGTCGCGCAGGACAGCTTCAGGATCAACACGCCCGGCGGCGACCGGATCCTGGAAGTGGCGCTGCGCAATGCCATTCCTTCCATGCAGTTCGCAGTGGACCCCGGGGCATTGCAGCACGCCGCGCGCTACCTGCAGCGCACGGGGCAAATCAGCCGGCTGATCGACACCGCGCCCCTGCTGGCGCAGTGAAGGAGGCGCTCGCCATGACTCCCAATGGATCACGCCTTCCGCCGCCGCAGGCCATTGCCGCCGACGGCCTGCAGTTGAGCTTCGACGGCCGCACGCAGGTGCTGGACAACATTGCGCTGCAGGTGGCCGAGGGCGAATTCGTCTCGCTGGTCGGGCCCAGCGGCTGCGGCAAGACCAGTCTGCTCAACCTCTGCGCAGGCCTGGTGGCCCACACCGGCGCCGGCACGCTGCGCGTGCTGGGCGAGGCACCGCGCCTGGGCAGTTCCCGCGTGGGCTACATGCTGGCGCGCGACAGCCTGCTGCCCTGGTGCACGGCGCTGGAGAACGCCGCCTTCGGCGCGCGCGTGCGCGGCGTCGGCACGGCCGACAGCACGGAGCGCGCACTGCGCATGCTGCAGGAGGTGGGCCTGGCCGACCATGCGCAGGCCCTGCCCAAGGCCTTGTCCCACGGCATGCGCCAGCGCACGGCGCTGGCGCGCACCTTTGCGCTGGACGCGCAGCTGCTGCTGATGGACGAGCCCTTCGGCGCCCTGGACGCGCAGACCAAGCTGCAGCTGCAGGACCTGCTGCTGCGCCTGTGCCAGCAGCACCGCCACAGCGTGCTGTTCGTGACCCACGACCTGGCCGAGGCCGTGGCCGTCTCCGACCGCGTGGTGGTGATGTCCTCGCGCCCGGGCCGCATCATCGCCGACCTGCCCATAGACCTGCCGCGCCCGCGCTCCATCCGCGACCTGCAGAAGTCCCCGCGCTTCCATGAACTCTATGCGGCCCTGTGGTCGCAGCTTGAATCGGGATGGGTGCACCATGAAGGCTGACCGTCTGCAATGGCTGGCGCTGCATGCGCTGTTCATCTGTCTCGTGCTGGGACTGGCCGAATGGGCCGCCGCGCGCCGCTGGCTGGACCCCACCTTCTTCGGCCAGCCCAGCGGCGTGGCCGCCTATCTCTGGAACCATGCGGGCACGGCCCGGTTCTGGTCCGACCTGGGCTGGACGCTGGCGGCCGTGGCCTGCTCCTTCGTGCTGGGCAGCGTGGCCGCCTTCGCCACGGGGCTGGCCTTCGTGCGCTGGCCGGCCATCGAACGCTTTGCAGAGCCCTACTTCAACGCGCTGAACGTGATGCCGCGCATCGCGCTGGCGCCGCTGTTCATCCTGTGGTTCGGGCTGGGGCTGGGCAGCAAGATCGCCGTGGGCTGCTCGCTGACCTTCTTCATCGTGCTGTCGGCCACGGTGGCAGGCATGCGGGGCGTCAGCCAGGACCATGTGACGCTGTGCCGCACCCTGGGCGCCAGCGCCGCCACCACCTTCTTCGAGGTCACGCTGCCCGGCGCCGTCCCGGTGATCTTCTCGGGCCTGCGGCTGGGATTGATCTATGCCCTGCTGGGCGTGGTGGGCACCGAGATCATCGCCAGCGAAAAGGGCCTGGGCCAGACCCTGGCCTACCTGGGCTCCACCTTCGACATCAATGGCGTCATGGCGCTGCTGCTGGTGCTGGCCTTGCTGGGCGTGGGCATGGTGCGCTTCATGTCCTGGGCCGAGAGGCGGCTGCTGCACTGGCAGTGAGCCCGCCAGCCCTCTCTCCCCACCTTCCCCCCTTCCTCCCCTCCCATCCGTTCCTTCAAGGAGTACCCCATGGCCAATGCCGCCCCCATGCAGCTGATCGACATCGACGCCCGCTACCACCACATCCGCCCCGTGCCGCGCATGCCCAACTTCGCGGCCTGGATCGAGGGCGTGGACCTGACCCGGCCCCTGTCCCCCGATGTGCAGGCGGAACTGCGACAGGCCCTGTACGACTTCGAGGTCATCTTCTTCCGGCCTCAGGCCATCACGGCCGAGCAGCATGTGGCGCTGGCGCAGGTGTTCGGCCCGCTGTCCAAGGGCTCGTACTTCGAGCGCAAGAGCGGCATGCCCGACGTGGAGATGATCATCTCCGACAAGGACCGCCCGCCCGCCATAGACAACTGGCACACCGACATCAGCTGGAAGCAGCAGCCGCCGCTGGGCACCGTGATCCAGATCGTGACCACGCCGCCGGCCGGCGGCAACACTTGCTGGACCAGCACCAGCAAGGCCTATGACTGGCTCTCGCCCGGCATGCAGCAGTACCTGGAAGGCCTGCAGGCGGTCCATACCTGGGAGGAATCGGGCTTCCGGGAATACCTGGGCCGCAAGGGCGAGGAGGCGCTGTTCGAGGCGCTGCGCCAGTTCAAGCCCGTGACGCATCCCGTGGTGCGCACCAACCCCGATTCAGGCCGCAAGTGCATCTTCGTCAATGCCGATTTCACGCGCCACATCACGGGCGTGGACCGGCACGAGGCGCGCGGCGTGCTCGCCTTCCTGCTGGACTGGCTGAAGAAGCCGGAGTTCATGGTGCATCATCAATGGGACGCGGGCGGCATCGCCATCTGGGACAACCGCAGCACGCAGCACTATGCTGTGGCCGACTACTGGCCCCACTACCGCGTGAACCAGCGCGTCACCTTCGACACCCCTTCCACCCAATGACAACGAGACACGGAGACAGCTTCATGAGCACGCAAGAGCACCTGCAGTTCTATATCGACGGCCAATGGGTTCCCCCGGCCGTGCCGCGCACGCTGGATGTGATCAATCCGTCCACCGAGGAGGTGGCGGCCCGCATCAGCATGGGCTCGGCCGCCGATGTCGATGCAGCCGTGGCCGCCGCACGCCGCGCGTTCGACGGCTTCTCGCAGACCACGCGCGACGAGCGGCTGGCCCTGCTGGACAAGGTGCTGGCGGTCTACATGCGCCGCATCGACGAGGTGGCGCAGACCATCTCGCTGGAGATGGGCGCGCCGCTGTGGCTGTCGCGCGCGGCCCAGGCCACGGTGGGCGCAGGGCACCTGAAGCAGACCCTGCAGGTGCTCAGGGAATTCGAGTTCGAGAGCGTGCGCGGCACCACCGGCATCGTGCATGAGCCCGTGGGCGTGGTGGGCATGATCACGCCCTGGAACTGGCCCATCAACCAGATCATGTGCAAGGTGGCACCGGCCCTGGCGGCGGGCTGCACCATGGTGCTCAAGCCCTCGGAGATCGCGCCGCTCAATGCCATCCTGGTGGCCGAGATCCTGCACGAAGCGGGCGTGCCGGCCGGCGTGTTCAACCTGGTCAACGGCGACGGCCCCTCGGTGGGCGAGGCCATGTCCGTGCACCCCGGCATCGACATGATGACCTTCACGGGCTCCACGCGCGCGGGCATTGCCGTGGCCAAGGCCTCGGCCGATACCGTCAAGCGCGTGACGCAGGAGCTGGGCGGCAAGTCGGCCAACATCGTGCTGGACGATGCCGACATCGAAAAAGCCGTGGCCCAGGGCGTGAACGCCTGCTTCACCAATTCGGGCCAGAGCTGCAACGCACCCACGCGCATGTTCGTGCCGCGCGCCCTGCATGCGCGCGCCGTGGCCGCGGCCAAGGCCGCTGCCGAAGGCATGAAGGTGGGCGATGCATTGGCCGACACCGGCGCCATGCACATGGGCCCCGTGGTCAGCGAGGCGCAGTTCCGCAAGATCCAGGGCCTGATCGAGGCCGGCATCGCCGAAGGCGCCACCCTGGTGGCCGGTGGCACGGGCCGCCCCGAGGGCCTTGCGCGCGGCTACTTCGTGCGGCCCACGGTGTTCGCCGATGTGCGCAACGACATGACCATTGCGCGCGAGGAAATCTTCGGCCCCGTGCTGGTCATCCTGCCCTACGACACGGAGGAGGAGGCCATCGCCCAGGCCAACGACACGCCCTACGGCCTGTCGGGCTATGTGCAGTCAGGCAGCCTGGAGCGCGCACGCCGCGTGGCATCGCGCCTGCGCACCGGCATGGTCCACCTCAACGGCGCGGGGCCGGACTTCGGCGCGCCGTTCGGTGGCTACAAGCAGTCAGGCACGGGCCGGGAATGGGGCGAGCACGGCTTCAAGGAGTACCTTGAAGTGAAAGCCGTGATGGGCTATCAACCAAAGCAAAAAGCCGCCGCCTGAAGGCGGCTGCCTACCCGCGCCGTGCGGCCTCGTAGAGGCCTTCCACGCGCGGGATGTTGCGTTCCAGCTCGCGGATGCGCTCGGGGCCTGCGGGGTGGGTGGACAGGAATTCCAGGCCGCCACGGTCGCCCGTGGCCTGGCCCATCTTGCGCCACAGCGAGACCGAGGCCTGGGGGTTGTAGCCGGCACGCGCGGCCAGTTCCAGGCCCACGAGGTCGGCCTCGCTCTCGTCGCCCCGGCTGAATTTCAGCGACAGCAGCTGGCCGCCCAGGCGGGCCGCCGCATTGCCCAGGTCGCCCAGGCCCAGCAATTGGGCGCCCAGCGAGATGCCGATGCTGGTGGCCTGGTTCTTGGCCAACTGCTCGCGCGAGTGCTCGCGCAGCGCATGGGCCATTTCGTGGCCCATGATCATGGCGATCTCGTCGTCGGTGAGCTGCAGTTGCTCGATGATGCCCGTGTAGAAGGCGATCTTGCCGCCCGGCATGCAAAAGGCATTGATCTCCTTGCTGCCGATCAGATTCACCTCCCAACGCCAGGCATTGGCGCGCGGGTTCCACTGCGCGGTATACGGAATCAGCCGCCGGGCAATGGCGCGCAGCCGCTGAAGCTGCGGGTTGCTGTCGCCAGCCAGTGCGCCCTGGGCGCGGGCCTTGGCCAGCAGTTGCTGGTACTGGTCGGTGGCGGCGCCTTCCAGCGTCTCGGCCGGCACCAGCTTGCGCAGGCCCGAGGCACCGCCTACCTGCACCTGTGCCGCCACCGGCGCCGTGGCCAGGCCCATGGCCGCCGCGCTGCCGGCCAGCAGAAAACCGCGACGCGCGCGCCAGGGCGCGCAGGCACAGCCCCAGGCGGACGGGGCACAGGATTCGGAGGAGAGATGGGATGGCTGCTGCATGCCGCCAAGTCTAGCGGCCATGCATGCCTGAAACATGCGGAGAACAGCGCATCGTGAAGAACGGCGCCGGCCTACAAAGAGTCACGCCATCTGCGCGGCCATCACGGCCCGCTGCGCCCGCATCTCGGCGCCGATCACCAGCATCAGCCCCGCCAGCACGGCCAGCAGCCCCAGCCACGATTGCAGCGGCTGCCGCTCGCCCACGACCCACACCGCCAGCACGAAGGCCGCCACGGGCTCGATCAGGCTCAGCGTCACGCCCGTGGGTCCCGAGATGCTGCGCAGCCCGATGGAAAACAGCATGTGCGCCAGGCCCGAAACCACCACGCCCAGGTAGACCACCACCAGCACGGCCGCCAGGCTCCACTGCGGCAGGCCGCTTTGCACCAGCGCAATCGGCACCGCCATGCAGGCCGCCCCGGTGAAGACATAGAAATTCACCACGCGCGGCGACATGTGGGTGACCAGGCGCTTGTTGATCAGCGCATAGCCCGCGTACGACAGCCCCGCCAGCAGGCACAGGGCCAGGCCGCTCCAGGACAGCGTGGCACCGCCCCGGGCCATCACCATGGCCGCACCTCCCGCCACGCTCACCAGCGTGCCGGCCCACCACAGGGCCGACAGGGGCGCGCGCAGCACCAGCGCCTGCATCAGCCCGGCCCAGATGGGGCCGCTGCCAATGGCCACGGCCGTGCCCACGGCCACGCCCGTGAGCGTCACGCCCTCGTAGAAAAAGATGCTGTAGCCGCCGATTCCCATGGAAGCCAGCACGAACCAGGCCGGGCGCAGTCCCAGGTGCACCGGGTTGGGCAGCAGCGGCTGGACGGGAGCTCCGCCCTGCCCGGCCCGCCCGCGCAGCCTCCAATGGGAAACCGCCAGCAGCGCCCCCAGAAACAGGCTGGAGACGGCCAGCTGCGCGGCGCCCACCCAGAACGGCGACAGCCCGCCTGCGCCCAGGCTTTGCGCCGTGCCTGTCGTGCCCCAGAGCACGGCGGCCACCGAAACGAAGGCGATGCCGACGGCGGAGGAAGAAGCGGAAGAATTGCGAACCATGGCGCCATGTTGCGCCTGGCGCGGCCGGGCATTTGTCGAGAAACGCTCGTAGTCCGGAGGACTGTGAACGGGCTAGCCGCGCAGTTGCCGCGCCGTCACGCCCCGGTCGCGCCGCAGCGCATAGGCCAGCGCACTGGCCGAGGCATAGCCGCAGCGCAGCGCCGTGGCCTCCAGGGGCAGGCCCCGCGCCAGCCCGCGCTCGGCCGCATCCAGGCGCAGGCCACGCAGCCAGGCCTGGGGCGGCTGGCCCGCC